>JAEXTU010000241.1 GCA_023453335.1 Pseudomonadota bacterium
GGCTGGGGTTGTCCGGCCCGGCCAGGAGCCGGGCGGCCAGGGTGAAGATGGCGAAGAGCCCGGGGGAGCGCTCGATCTCCTTCAGGTCCGCGGCGATGGACTGGTCGGTGATGTCGTGCGGCGGCCGCACGTGGATGCGGGCCTCCACCGCCTCGGCCCCGCCGCTCTGCACCAGGAGGTGGCGGTACTGCACCCCGGGGTGGAAGGCGAACTCGGCGTTGCCCAGGGCCGCCTGCAGGCGGGCAATGAGCGGGGCTGAGACCTCGGTGGGGATGTGGCCCGAGGAATAGTCCAGCATGCGGCCGGAGGCGGCGGGCTCGCTCACCTTCACCAGGTTGAGCCGCCAGACCAGGTCGTCGGCGGCCAGGTCCAGGCCCTGGGCCGCGGCCTCGATGGGTCCGCGGCCGGTGTGGTGCGCCGCGGGGTCGAAACCGAGCAGGCTCATGTTGGCCACGTCCGAGCCCGGGGCCATGCCCAGGGGCACGGTGCGGGCCAGGCCGGCCACGCAGGAGGCGGCCAGCTCGTCCATGTGCGGGGTGGGGGCGGCCTCCAGGGGGGTCCTGCCCCCCAGGCGGCGCACCGGATAGTCGCCCATACCGTCGGCGACCAGGAACAGGAGCTTGGGTTTGGCCATGGGTCATCCTTGCAGTTCAGGATGTCCCATTGTGCGGGCGAGCGGGGAAAAAGGCAAGGGCCGGGGGAGGTTGCCTCAGCAGGGGCAGGCACCCGGGCCGGGCGAGGCGTCGGGGTCCATGACCGCGCCGGCGGCCCGGTTGCGGCCGTCGGCCTTGGCCGCGTACAGGGCCTGGTCCGCGAGCTGGCACAGGGCGGGCAGGGAGGAGGCGCGGTTGACCCCGGCCAGGGAGGCCGCGCCCAGGCTCACGGTCACGTGGCCCGCGGTGGGGGAGGAGGCGTGCGGGATGGCCAGGGCCTCCACCGCGGCGCGCATGCGCTCGGCCATGAGCAGCAGCCCGGGGTGCGGGGTGTCCGGGAGCACGGCCATGAACTCCTCCCCGCCGTAGCGGGCCACGAACTCGCAGGGCCGCTGCAGGGTGGCGGCCAGGGCGCAAGCCACGGCCTTGAGGCACTCGTCGCCCATGGCGTGGCCGTAGGTGTCGTTGAAGCGCTTGAAGTGGTCGATGTCGATCATCACCAGGCTGAAAGGCTCGCTGCCCCGCATGGCCCTCCGCCACTCGTCGGCCAGGCGCTCGTCCAGGCGGCGGCGGTTGGCCAGGCCGGTGAGGCCGTCCGAGGAGGAGAGGTCGGCCAGTTTGGTGTTCAGCCGGTTGAGGTCCTCCTGCATCATGTCCGAGATGCGCACCAGCCGCCGCGCCTGGTTGAGCAGCTTGCGGTAGTCGGCCAGAAGCGCGGTGTACGCCTCGGCGGCCGCGTCGGGCTGGGCCAGGCAGCCGCAGGCCAACAGTTCGTTGGCCTGACGGATGACCTCGTCCTCGCGCGCGAACAGTCCGGTCTCGCTCATGCGGCCCCCGGCCCTACGGCCACCAGGTTGAAGGGCAGGTCGCACACGTCTTCCTTGAACTCCTCCCCGCACTCCAGGGCGGTCTCGTTGTCCGGGTCGTATATCCAGTTGACCGTGATGCGCCGGCCCACCCGGCAGGACTCGTCGAGCATGTCGAAGAGGTTCATGAGCGCCTTGGAGCTGGAGCTGTTGAAGTAGCTGATGGTCAGGTTCACGGTCACCGGCTCCTCGCCCAGGCCGGCCAGGTAGGCGGTGAGCCAGTCGAACAGCGGGGCGTAGAACTTGGAGGCGTTCTCGGGGTAGGACTCGCCGGCCATCTCCAGCACGTGGCGGCTGGGATCGAAGTGCACCCGGGGCGAGGACTTGGTGGCGTCGATGATGAGTTCCTGCATGGCTATTCCCTAGATCACCGCGTTGATGGACAGGAAGGCGTGCCGGTCGTCCACGTCCGCCAGCTCGTACGTGAGGGGTTCGCTGGCCTTGCGCGCGGTCTCGATGAGGCCCAGCCCCGCCCCCTTGCTGCCGGCTTCGGGATCGCGGCGGCGCTGCTCCTTGTAGTAGGCCTTGAGTTCCTCGCGGTCCATGGCCCGCAGCCGGTCCAGGATACCGGCGATGCGCGCGGCGTCGTCCCGGGCGATGTAGTTGCCGGAGATGACGTAGAAGCGCTCCCCCTTCTTGCCCACCACCACCATGCCGTTGCGCAGGTCGCGCTCCTCCTCGGCCGAGCCCGGGGTCGCCTCGGCCGAGTAGTTGACCACGTTCTGCATCTGCTCCACGAAGATGGAGAAGACCCGGTGGGACACGGTCATGGAGGTCTCCACCCACTCCATCTTGTGGCGCAGGGCCTCGCCGATGCCCTCCACCACGCTCTGGGAGGTCGGGCCGCTGAAGCAGAAGATGATGCCGTCGGTTTTCAGGTCGCGGTAGAGCCCGTACATGTTCTCGATCACCTGGGGTTCCTCCTGGTCTAGAGGCGCAGTCCAATGACCGTGATGTCGTCGCGCTGTTCCTGGCTTTCCTGGTAGGCCGCGAAAGCCGCGAGCAGGGCCGCGCGCTGCTCGGCCATGGGCCGGTCGTGCAGGGTCTCCAGGAGGCCCTTGAGCCGGTTCTTGCCGAAGGGCAGGCCCTTCTCCCCGCCGGCCTGGCCGAGGATGCCGTCGGTGGCCAGGTACAGGCTCATCCCTGGCCGCAGGGGCACGGTCCGGGCGGAGAAGGGGAACTCCGGGTCCGAGGAGCGGTAGCCCACGCTGTGCCGGTCGCCGCGGACCTCCTCCACCGCCCCGTGCTCGGCCAGGTACAGGCCCAGGCGGGCGCCGGCGAAGATGATCCGGCTGGTTGCGGGCTCCACCCGGATCATGGCGATGTCCAGGCCGTCGTCGGTGCGGGCCTCGGCGGTGTCCTGGTTCAGGGTGTGGCGCACGGTGCGGTTGAGTTCGCGCAGGAGCAGGGCCGGGTCCTTGGGGCCGTGCTCGCGCACCAGCCGGTTCAGGCCCATGACCGCCACCATGGTCATGACCGCGCCGGGCACCCCGTGCCCGGTGCAGTCCGCCACGGCCAGCAGGAAGTCGTCGCCGTCCTGGTGCTGCCAGAACACGTCGCCGCCGATGACGTCCTTGGGCTTCCAGATGACGAAATGGTCGCTGATGGCCGGCGGGGTCTGCTCCACCGTGGGCAGGATGGCCCGCTGGATGGTGCGGGCGTAGGCGATGCCGTCCATGACCTGGCGGGTGGCCTCCTCCAGCCAGGCCAGGTTGCTGCTCAGCTCCGCGGTCTTCTCCTGAACCTTGGCGTCCAGGGTGGCCACGTGGTCGGCCAGCTTCTCCACCATGGCGTCGAATTCCTGGGAAAGGATGCCGATCTCGTCCTTGCGGTCTATGCCCGTGCGCACCGTGAGGTCGCCGGACTGCACCGCCAGGGCGGCCTTGGACAGGCGGGAGATGGGCAGGAC
>JAEXTU010000326.1 GCA_023453335.1 Pseudomonadota bacterium
AGCTTGGTGAGGGCGGACATGAGACGGCCCAGGCGGGTGATGGAGATCACCACCCCGCCCTGGCGCTCCAGATAGCGGATGGCCGGAGCGTCGTCGGTGAAAGGCAATTCCACCACGCCTCGGTCCACCTTTCCCGAGGGGGTGAGCATCCGGAACCGGAAAATCGCCATGCGTCCTCTCCCCTGCCTTCCCCTGCGGCGTCACGCCGCGTCCCATATCAATCCGCCGCTGCCTGGGCGGCGTTTCGCCTGCCTCTAGAAACGGGTCTTGCCGAGCACCCGATGCAACTCCTCCACGGTGGTGATGCCCATCACCGCCTTCTGGACCCCGATGTCGAACATGTTCTTGAAGCCCTTGCGCACCAGGGAATCCTCGATCTCGGTCAGGTCCGCACTCTTTTCCAGGAGCTGGCGCACCTCCCGGTCCACCACCATGATCTCGTAGACCAGGGTTCGGCCCAGGTAGCCGGTATGGTTGCAGTCCGCGCAGCCCACCCCGCGCTTGAGTTCCTTGACCTCCACCCCCAGGTAGGCCAGATCGGAGGCAGACGGCTGGTAGGTCTCGATGCAGTGCGGGCAGATGGTGCGCACCAGGCGCTGGCTGACCACTGCAATGAGGCTCTCGGCCAGCATCTCGGTGTCCATCTCCAGGCCCTGCAGGCGGGGAATGGCGCCGAGCGCGGTGTTGGCGTGCAGAGTGGAGAGCACCATGTGGCCGGTGGTGGCCGCGGTGAGCGCGGTCTTGGCCGTCTCGGTGTCGCGCATCTCGCCGATGAGCACCACGTCCGGGTCGTGCCGCAGGAAGTAGCGCATGGCGTTGGAGAAATTGTATCCGGCCGGCTCGTTCACCTGGGTCTGCCGGGCCAGGGGAACCACGTACTCAATGGGGTTCTCCACCGTGAGCACGTTCTTGCCCAAGAGGTCCAGGGAGGTCAGGCCCGCCACCAGGGTGGTGGACTTGCCCGAGCCGGTGGGGCCGGAGAGCAGCACGATGCCGAAGGGTTCGTCGAACACCTTGCGCATGGTTTCCACCGCTTCCGGGAGGAAGCCTAGCGCGGCCAGGCTGAAGCTGGCCCGTTCCTGGGAGAGCAGGCGCAGGGCCACGTTCTCGCCAAAGGGGGTGACAATGGTGGAGGCGCGGATGTCGTAGCGCCGCTCCAGCAGGTTGGCGGTCCAGCGGCCGTCCTGGGGCAGACGCTGCTCGGCGATGTCCATGCCCGCCTGCAGCTTGATGGAGGTCACGATGCGCGAGAGCTGCGGCGGCATGAAGGCCACGTTGGAGAGCACGCCGTCCACCCGGAAGGCCAGGGCGAGGCCCTGGGCCATGGGACGGATGTGGATGTCGGTGGCCCGCTGCTTCACGGCCCAAAGCAGGATATAGTTGATGAGCGTATCCGGGCTCACCGTGCGGCTGGTGTCCGCAGCGATGATGCCCACCTCGCGCTGCATCAGCTTGTCGACGGGGTTGTCCAGGAAATAGAAGTAGTTGTATATGGAGGCGATGACCCGGCTCTCTTCGGCCATCACGTACTGTGGCCGCATGCCCGTGGCCCGGACCAAGAACTGGGTGGTGCGGTCATCGGGCACGTCGGCGATGGCGGCCACGATCTCGTTCTCCGGCGTCTGGGCGTAGGGGAACACGCGCTGGGCCAGGCAGGTGTTGCGGTTGAACCGCTTGAGCAGGGTCAGGTCCGGGGAGATGTTGTTCAGGTTGACGTACTGGAGGCCGAGCTGCTGGGCCACCGAGTTGACCAGGTCGTATTCCGAAACCAGGCCGGTGCGGGTGAGCACCTGGCCGAGCTTCTCCTTGGTGACGCGCTGGACCTGCAGGGCGTAGCGGATGTGCTGGTCGCCGATGAAGCCCTTGTCCTTGAGCAGGTCGCCAATACGGATTGGTGCGGTCATACCCTCGTCCTTGCCTCGCTCCGGAATGTTCCTTGCCTAGCCGCCCGACACCATGACCAGCCAGAACACCGTCTCCGGATCGGGCCACATGGTGCGCCGGAGCTTCATGTCCTTCTGGAACTCGTTGATGGCCCGCCAGGTCACGGGTCCCACCATGCCGTCGTCGGCCCCCCAGTAGTACCCCATCTTCTTCAGCATCCGCTGCAGCTCCAGGATTTCCGGGCTGCGATAGCCGTAGTAGAAATCCTTGATGGACAGCGGCGGACGCCAGAGCACGAGCCAGGTCGGCTCGGAACCTGTCTGCTGCTTCCAGGCGAAGGACGCATGGGCCGCCTTGCCCTCGCTGGGCAGGCGGTCGAACTCCAGGAGCTGGACCTGGGACGGCAGGGCACGCTTGAAGATTTCAAGATTCTTCCCCTCCACCGCCAAACCGAACACTTCCAGCATGGACGCGAGCCCTACCTTCTCCAGGAACTCTCGGTAGGGTTTCGGATACTCGCGAAGGTGGTCCTTCTTCTCATCTTGTTTATTCGTTTCATTTTTAACAGCCTGTGTCAAGGCATTCCCGGGTTCTTTCGCGGTGTTCTGCGCCGCCATCCGGGACTCGGGAGCAGCCTCGGAAGCGGACTTTGCCGCACCGACTTCCATTGCGCCCGAGGAGGATCCGGCAACCAGGGCCGACGGCGCAAGCGACGCAGCCACCTGGGGAGCGTCCGCCGGAGTTGCCACGGGAGCCGCGGCCGGCGCGGATTTATTCCCGGACACCGCATTGACGGCCAGGGAGAGCGCGCTCACCCGTCCGGAATCCAGGGGGACCAGGGGGGCCAGCACCAGGCCCAGGAGCACGGCCGCAGCCGAAGCGCCCATCCAGAACTGGAACCGGCGGCGCTGGGCGCAGAGCCGGTCGGCCACCTCCACCTGGCAGGTGGCGATCTCGGTCACCGCAGCCCGCACCGCGCGCATGGACAGGTCGCGATCGCCAAAGGCCACAGCCGCGTACAGGGCGCGCTCCATGATCAGGTTGATCATGCGGGTGTTGCCCAAGGTGGCCAGGTACACCACCTTGGCGGGTTTCTTGGCCAGGCGGAACTGGGACGAGGCGCTGGAGAGCTTGAAGTTCACGTAGCGCTCGGTCTCGTCCGGGGAGAACGGCGCCAGTTCGCGGTAGATGGTGATGCGACTACGCAGCTGGCGGAGCTTGGGCTCGTCCAGCCGGGCCTTGAGCTCGGGCTGGCCCACCAGGAGTATTTGCACCAGCTTGCGGCCCCCGGCCTCCAGGTTGGAGAGCATGCGCAGGGCCTCCAGGGCCGGCAGCGAGAGGTTGTGGGCCTCGTCCACGATGATGGCGCAGTTGTTGTTCTGGGTGTTCTGCTCCACCAGGTAGGTCTGGAGGATCTCGATGAGCTGGGCCACGTTGGCGGTCTTGGGCGGGTCCAGGGAGAAGTCCCGGGCGATGGCCAGCAGGAGCTCCTCCTTGTTGAGCATCGTGTTGAATATCCAGGAGGTGACCAAGTGCTCGTCCTCCAGCCGCTTGAGCAACTGGTAGAGGAGCGAGGTCTTGCCCACGCCCACCTCGCCGGTGAGAAGCAAAAAGCCCTTGCGGGACAGGATGCCGAACGCCAGTTCGTCCAGTATCTGCTTGGTGGCGTCGGTATGGAAATACCCTTCCGTGTCCGCGGCCATGGAGAAGGGATTCTTCGCCAGGCCCAGGGACTCGAAGATGTCTTTGGTCACAGGCAACTCCACCCGAGTAACATGCCCAATCCCAAGAGCGTCCCAACAAGTGGACCGCACGCGCCCCTACACTATCCGTACAGGGTAATCCCTTACAGAAAGCGTGGCGGTTTATCAACATCTACCGGATTCTTTCACTGACATTTCTGGGCTCGAAACCTGGAAAGAGGTTATTGCAGTGGCCTGCTGCGGAGTGCCTTGAGATATCCCAACGCAGGGCCGTAACGGGGATTCACCTGCAATGCCGCAAGCAGGACCCGTTCCGCTAGGTCGGGCCGCCCCAGGTGGGCCTGGACCACGGCCAAGTTCACGTAGGCCGGGAGGAAGGTGGGGTCGAGCCGGATGGCCTGGGCGTTCTTTTCCCACGCGCCCTTCAGGTTTCCCTGGGCGGCCAGGACATTGGCCATGCCGGCCAGGGGCTCGGGCAGGCGGGGCACCAGGCGGAATGCTTCCTGGTAGTTGGCCATGGCCTCGTCAAACCGCTTCTGGGACGCCAGAACCGTACCCAGGTTGAGCAGCGCGTCCCAGTACTCCGGCCGGGCCGCCAAGGCCGCCCGGAACTGGACCTCGGCCGCCCCCATCTGGCCCCGGGTCAGCAGCACGTGGCCCAGACCGTCGTGCGCCAGCCAGTTCCCTTGGGTCACGGCCAGGGCGCGGCTGAACACCACCTCGGGATTTTTCCAATGGGTGATCTGGAACCCGGTGACCACCGCCAGGGCCAGGATCAGGGCCCACGCCGCCCCGAGGACCGGCGGGCGCAGGCCCCGCCGTCTCCTGACCAGCTCATCAGCGGAGAAGGCCACGGCCACGAAGCATCCCACCAGGGACACGTAGGCGAACCGGTCGGCATAGCGCGGCCAGTAACCGGCCTGCACTAGTCCGAGTGTGGGCACCAGGACGCCCAGAAACCACAGCCAGCCCACAGTCAGCCAGGGCCAGTTGCGGGCGGCCCGGAACGCGCCCCAGGTGGCCAGGGCCAGGCCCGTCGCCGCGGCCAGGACCGCGAACCACTGCAGGCTGGCCGGGGCCGGGTAGAAGACGGCCAGCCCCGCTGGCCACAGCGCCCGCCCCAGGATGCCGGGATAGGCCAGAACGGCCATGCCGGCCCGCATGGCCAAGCCGGGAGGGGCCATGTCCGAGGCCGAGTAGGCCTGGGCCAGGAAACTCACCACCAGGGACGCCGCACTCAGGATGAACAGCGGCGTTTTCTCCAGGACCAGCCGGCCGGGACTGGCCGGGGCGAAGCCGGCACTGCCCGCGTCCGGCCCCAGCCGGCGCAAGGGCCACCAGTCCAGGAGCAGCAGGGCGAACGGGAGGGTGACCAGCATGGGCTTGGCCATCAACCCCAGGGCCAGCGCCAAGCAGGCCAGGCCCATGCGCAGAACCGAGGGCCGGCGCGCATGGAACACGTACGCACCCACCGCCAAAAAATAGAAGAGCCCGGCCAGGACCGTCTTGCGCTCCGCCACCCAGGCCACGGCCTCCACGTTCAGGGGATGGACCGCGAACAGGAGCGCGGCCAGGAACGACGGACCGGGACAAGCCGTGGCCGAGGCAAGGACCAGGAAGAGGACCCCGGCGGCCAGGGCGTGCAGGATGAAATTGGTGAAGTGGAACCCGGCCGGTCCTGGCCCGAACATCTGGCCGTCAAGCATGAGGGAGAGCCAGGTCAGGGGATGCCAGTATGGATTGTTGACGTTGACCCAGGCATATTTCAGGCTGCCCGGCACGAAGCCGTTCAGCACGTAAGGATTGCCGGAGACGTATTCCTGGTCGTCCAGCCCGCTGAAGTCACAGCCGAGCGTCGGAAAATAGAGCGCCCCGGCCAGCAGGAACACTGCCAGGAACCCGATCACCACCCTGCCCCGGCCTGTCGAAACGCATCCTCTGACCACCTGCGCCATTGACAGCATTCACCCACTCCTTCTAGGTAACGCCGAAGCTGCCGAGGAAACCGCCATGACCAAAACCATCTCCGTGTGCATCCCCACCTTCAACGAGGCGGCCAACGTCCGCCACGCGGTGGAGGAGGTGGAGCGGGTCTTCGCCCGGGACCTGCCCGGCTACGGGCTGGAGATCGTGGTCACGGACAACGCCTCGACCGACGCCACCTGGTCGGTGGTCCAGTCCCTTGCCGCGGAGCGCCCCCACCTCAAGGCCTTCCGCTTCTCCCGCAATTTCGGGTACCAGAATTCTGTGTTCGCGGCCATCGCCCTGTCCAGCGGCCATGCGGTAGTGGAGCTGGACGCGGACCTGGAGGACCCCCCCGCGGTCATCCCCGAGTTCGTCCGCAACTGGGAGGACGGCCACCAGGTGGTCTACGGGGTGCGCACCCGGCGCTGCGGGAACCCGGCCAAGCTCTTCCTGTTCTCGGCCTTCTACCGCCTGCTCAACCGACTCTCCGACGTGCACCTGCCGGAGAACGCCGGCGACTTCCGCCTCCTCGACCGCAAGGTGGCCGACCTGTTGGCCGGGCTTCCGGAGCGCAATCTGTACCTGCGGGGCCTGACCTCTTACCTGGGCTTCAGCCAGAAGCCGGTTCCCTACGAGCGCGACCCGCGCCGGTCCGGACCCAGCAAGTTCCGGCTCCTGCAATATTTCGTCCTGGCGGTGGATGCGCTGACCGCGTTTTCCAAGACCCCGTTGCGGCTCATCGGCCGGGTGGGTGTCCTGCTCTTCCTGCTCTCGGCCGGACTGTCGGCCTACTACATCCTGGGCTGGTTCTTTGGCGGGGTGGAGGTCAAGGGCTTCACCACCCTGGCAGTGCTCAGCCTGGGCCTGCACAGCGTGACCTTCATCTTCCTGGGCATCCTCGGCGAATACCTCTCCCGCATCTTCGACGACGCCAAGCACAGGCCGCGGGTGGTCATCGCCGAAGCGGTCAACGCCGCGGGCCACCCCGACTCCCTCTAGCCCCCGGCCTCGGCCAGCGCGGCCCTCAGGGTGGCCACCACCCCGGCCACGGGATCGCGCCCCGGCGGGTAGATCGACGGATCAGTGGCCGGGAAGACCTGCTCCGTGTTGTCCCCTTCCATGGCCGCGATGGCCCCCATTCGCAAAAGGTCGCTCCGGCCAATGGCGGAGAAGACCTCGCGGGCCAGGTCGGCCAGCCGTAGCGGCCGGCCGGAGCTCAAGGTCAGCAGCGGACCGGGCAGCTGTGGCATGTGGCAGAGCCGGAACACGGCCTCGGCCAGGTCGTCGGCATGGTGGTACTCGCGCAGTTGGCGGCCGGCGGACATGGCGAAGGGCGAGCCTGCGCGCAAGGCGGCGACCATCTGGCCCAGGAACATCCGGGGGTGCAGGGGGAGGCCGTAGAGGGTGTGCAGGCGCAGGTGCAGGAGCCGGCCCTCCGCCCCCGGCCGCCGGGCCGCAGCCTGGACCCAATCGCCCAGCCTGCGCTTGGACGCGAAGTAGGCGTTGGCCTCGCAGGCGGCGTCCCAGGCCTCGTGCACGGTTCCGAAGGTCAGGAACCGGTGCGCGTCCAGCTCCCAGGCCGCCGCCATGACCCGGCGCGGAAAGAGGTGATTGGAGAACTCCAGGTCGCCCGGCGGGGCCGCGGGATCGACCAGGCCGCAGGCCAGGAGCACGTCGCAGGGGCCGGGACCCATCCGCTCCGCCAGCCAGGACCCGAACGCCTCATCGGAAGCGACCCGGGCCCGGGGGCCGGCCTCGGCCCAGGGCACGGTCAAGACTGCGGCTCCGGCCCCGGCAGCGAATCGGCGCACCAGCGCCCGGCCGAGCAGTCCCGAGGCCCCAAAGACCACGGTCCGCCTACTGACTGGGGTCATGTCCCGCCCTCCCCGTTCCCAGACCCGGCCTTGGGAAACACGAACCGCAGGTTGACCAGGTAGGAGAACACCGCCACCGCCGGGATGAGCAAAGCGTTGGCCAGGTAGAGATTGACCCCAGCGGCGTCGAATCCGGCCAGGCACGCCACCGAGAACGCGTAGACCACACCCCATCCCGCCACGTAGCGCAGGATGAGCCGCTGGTCGGTGCTGCCGAACACCAGCCGGCCGGTGGTCTGGAAGCTGAAGAGCACGCCCAGCACGATGGAGCCCAGCGAGGCAAGGCTGTAGTGCAACCCCAGGTACAGGAGCAGGCAGAAGGCGCCGTACCCGAAGGCGGTATTCAACACTCCCACGGCCAGGAACCGGATGAACTGTGGTGTGAGTATCCTGCTCAGGGATGCGGCCGCACTCATGGCCGCCCCCCCGACCGGTGACGCAGGGCCAGCCAGGCGAAGAACAACCGCTTACGCAACACAGTAAAGGCGTGGTTGGCACGCTGGCGCAAGCGTTCCACTGCGCCGAGCCGCACCCCGTATTTCCCAGCCAGCAGCCGCATCTGATCCAGGGCCCTGTCAATGACCGGTAGGGTAGTGTTCATGCTGTGGAACCGGTTGGCGATGAGCACCTCGGGGATGTGGTAGAAGCGGATGTCTGGCCCCATACCGGCGAACAGGTCCACGTCCATGACGTAGGATAGGGCGGGGTTGTAGCGCAGACCACCCACCGCCGAGGTCCGGATGACCACCGGAATCCCGTACATGTTCCGCGTGGCCACGATCGACTGCCGCAGCAGCGCGGTGCCCAGCACCATCCCGCGGCGGGCGAACCGCCGGTACCCCACCCTGTTGTCGGCGATGTCCACGTAGACGAGGTCGCACAGCACGGCGGCCGCTTTCGGTTCCTCGGCCATGGCGGCCATGGCTAGTGACAGGGCCCGGGGCGAGGCAAAGACGTCGTCGCAACACAGGAACATGTAGAACGGGGTGGGGATGGCGTCCAGGCACGCGTTGAAGTTCCCGGCCATGCCAAGGTTCGTGCTCCGCCGCAGTAGGTTGACCCGGGGGTCGGCCAGGTACCGGGATACCACTGCCACGGTCCCGTCCGTGGAGCAATTGTCGGCCACGACCACCTGCATGCCCGGGAAGTCCTGCTGCAGCGCTGAATCCAGGGCGCGGGCGATGAAGGCCTCCCCGTTGTAGACCGGCATGAACACCGTGACCGACGGCGTCATGCCCCCCCCCGGCCTCGGCGCGCCTCGTCCAAGATGGCCCGCAGCTGCCCGCCCACCTGGGCCACCTGCTCCCGGGTCAGGCAAAGCGCGCTCGGCAGGTTCACCCCGTAGGGGCTCAACGCATAGGCCGCGGCGTTCTCCCGCGCGGCGCGGGCGGCGTCGTGGCTCTCCGCGAACGCCGGCAGGGAGCTCAGGGGATGGAAGAAAGGCCGGGTGTCCATGCCCGCCTCGGCCAGACGCGCCATAAGGCGTTGCTTGGTCAGCCCCAGTCCGGGGTCGAGCACGATGGTAACCATCCAGTAGGAGTTCCTGACCCTCGGCGGCTCGGGGTTGAGCACCACCCCGTCCTGCCCGGCCAGTTCCTCGGCATACCAGGAGAAGATTTGCCGTTTGCGCTCCACCAACTCGTCCAGGCGCTCGGTCTGGGCCAGGCCAAGGGCGGCCTGAACGCCGCTCATCTTGTACTTGAACGCCACCTCGTCATTGTAGAACTGCACGTCGCCCGGCCGTCTGCCGTGGTCGCGCAGGAGTAGGACCCGCTCCAATAAGATGGGGTCGTCAGTCACTAGCATCCCGCCCTCGCCGGTGGTCAGGGTCTTGGACCCGTGGAAGCTGAACACGCCCGTGCGGCCGAAGCTCCCCGCTCGCTTACCGGCGTACTCCGAACCCACGGCCTCGGCCGCGTCCTCGACCATCGGAATCCCGTGCCGGGCGGCCACGTCCAGGATCGCGGCCATGTCCGGCATGTTCCCGTAGAGGTCCACCACTATGACCGCCCGGGTGCGGGGGCCGATGCAGCGCTCCAGGTCCATGGGGCTGAGGCACCAGGACACGGGGTCCACGTCCGCGAACACCGGCTCCGCGCCCACATAGCGGATCGGGGCAGCGGTGGCGATCCAGGTGAGGTCCGGCACCACAACCTCGTCGCCGGGGCCGATG
Source organism: Pseudomonadota bacterium (assembly GCA_023453335.1). GTDB lineage: Bacteria > Desulfobacterota > Desulfovibrionia > Desulfovibrionales > Desulfovibrionaceae > UBA6814. The sequence continues at coordinate 9,600 of JAEXTU010000326.1, forward strand.
CCCAACGCAGCTAGGGAGAGATGGATGGCCGAGGTGCAGGAGGGAAGAGACACCGCGTGTGCCACTCCAATGGCGGCTGCGAAGGCCTTCTCAAACCGACGGTTGTAGCCCCCAGCCGCGCTGTACCAATCGTTCCGCGCGGCGTCGGCCACGTAGTCCACCTCCCGGTCGGTGATCCAGGGCCCGGCTACGGGTATCCTCTCCATCTCAGTCCTCCACGCATACCAGGTAGCCCTCCGGGGCCACCGACATGAGCAGCTTGTCCTCGATCTCGCGGTCCACCCGAAAGCGATTGGTGCCCGCCAGGAACTCCCGCACGGCGGTCAGGGGGTTGTCCCCCCTGCCCCAAAGCCGGTCGGGGAAGGCGTCCGGCGACATGTGCTCAATGACCGTGTCGAAGACCACCAGGTAGCTCCCCTTGCGCACCAGAGGTGAATAGGCGGCGAGTTCAGCCTGCACGTGGGCGTGGGTGTGATTGGAGTCGAGCAATACGACCACCCGCTCGCACCCTCGAGCCGCGGCCTTCACCCGCTCCACCACGACCGGATTGATGGACGAGCCTTCGATCATGTCGATGCGCCCGGCCAAGGGGTGGGACTCGATCGCATCCCGGTTGTGCGCCCGGATGTCGATGTCCACGCCCAGCACCCGGCCGTGGCCGATCAATTCGAGCACTGAGGCGCTGAGCAGCAGGGAGCCGCCGTGGGCGATGCCGGTCTCCACCACCAGGTCGGGACGCACCTTCCAGAGAATCTCCTGCACCGCGACCATGTCCTCCGGGAACTGGATGATTGGACGTCCCAGCCAAGTGAAATTGTAGGTATACCGGTACGCGCAGGCGTGATCAAACAACCTCCGCCGCAGGTCCCTGAGTTCCGGGTCATCGGCCATGCGCGCGGCCAGCGCGCGGTCGTGAGGATCATGCGAGTTCATATTCGGTCGCCCTGCTGGTCAACATCCCGAATCACCCGGGCTGGATTGCCGTACACCACCTTCCCTGCCGGCACGTCCCGTGTGACCACGGCTCCAGCCCCTACCACCGCCCCCCTGCCGATGCGCACCCGAGGCAGCACTACCGCCCCCATAGCCACGAAGGCCAGCTCATCCACCGTGACGCACCCGCCCAGAACCGCGCCGGGCGCCACGTGCACCCCATCCCCGAGGACGCACTCGTGGTCCACCGAAGCCCGGGTGTTGACGATGCAGGCCCGGCCCAGGTTCGCCTCCGCGCCCACCACCGCCCCGGCCAGGACCTGGGTGCCTTCCCCCAGCGTGGCATTGCCCGCCACGTAGGCTGCGGGATGCGCCACGGTGGCCGGCCGCACCCCATTCTGCTCGAACAATTCCTGGATCTCCAGCCGGTCCCTGCCCCGGGCCCCGCCGACGGCCGCCAGGCCGAAAAGAGCCCCCTCCGGTGCCTCCACACGCCAGGCGGCGAACTCCTTCGCGCCCCGGAACAAAGGGATGCCCGGGAATGGGGCGAGCACCGCAGGGTCGATGTCAAAGACCGCAACAACCCGGTAGCCCAGGCTATCCACGAACTCCGCCAGCACCCGGGCCTGCCCGGTGGCACCCCACAGCACAAGATTCCGCATAGGATTCACGACCTCCAGTCCGGGAACACCGCGTCGCGCTCCGACACCACCCGCGCCTCCGCCGGCCAGGCGATGGCGAAGGCCGGGTCGTTCCAGCGCACGCCGCGGGCGCTCTCCGGATGATACTCCGGGGTGATGTGGTAGTACACGGCGCTCGCGTCCTCTAGGGTCAGGAACCCGTGCGCCACTCCCGGCGGCGCGTAGAGCATGGTCCCGCCGGGCCGCAGCTCCCGACCGAACCAGCGCAGATAGGACGGGCTGTCGGGCCGCAGGTCCAGGAGCACGTCGAAGACCGCGCCCCGGACGCAGAGGATGAACTTGCTCTCCCCGTGCGGCTCGGCCTGCCAGTGCATGCCCCGCAGGGTGCCCTGCCGGGCGTTGTGGGACACGCTGCACTGGGCGAAGTCCACGGCCAAGCCCCGTTCGGCAAAGGCCGCGCGGTCGAAGGTCCGGACGAAATACCCTCGGCCGTCCACTGCCGGCTCGGACTCCAGGATCCAGGCCCCGGGCAGCGGTGCGGGCGCGAACCTCACGGCCGCTCCGCGGGGTGCACCGTGAGGTGCGGCACCGGCGCCACGAAGCGGCCGCCCCACTCCAGGATGCCGGCCATCTGCTCCATGATCTCGCTGCGCAAGTTCCAGGGCAGGATGAACACGTAGTCCGGCCGCTCGGCGAAGATGCGCTCCGGGGCCGCCACCGGCACCCGCGACCCGGGCAGGAAAAGGCCCTGCTTGTGCGGGTTGCGATCCACGGTATAGGGCAGGTCCGCGGCGGTGATGCCACAGGTGTTGAGCAGGGTGTTGCCCTTGGCCGGCGCGCCGTACCCGGCCACGGTGCGGCCCGCGGCCCGGCAGCGGGCGAAGAACCCGCGGACCCCGTCCTGCACCTTGCGCACCTGGTCCATGAATCCCTGGTAGGCGTCGAGGCGGTCCAGGCCGGCCGCGGATTCCGCGGCCAGGAGCGCGGCCACCCGGTCCAGGCCCGGCCCGGCCTCGGTCCCGGCGTGGCGCAGGTGCAGGCGCAGGGAGCCGCCGTGGGTGGGCAGCTCCGCCACGTCGGCCACGGCCAGGCCGTGCCGGGCGAATACTCGTTGCGCCGTGCCCAGGGAGAAGTACGAGAAGTGCTCGTGGTAGATGGTGTCGAACTGGGTCTCGGCCATGAGCCGGGCCAGGTGGGGGAACTCCACCGTGGCCGTGCCCTGGGGGGCGAGCAGCACCTGCATTCCGGCCACAAAGTCGTTGAGGTCCGGCACGTGGGCCAGGACGTTGTTGGCCACCAGCAGGTCGGCCCGCCGGCCCTGGGCCACCAGGTCCCGGGCCAAGTCCCGGCCGAAGAAGCGCACCAGGGTGGGCACGCCCCGGGCCTCGGCGGCCCGGGCCACGTTGGCCGCGGGTTCCACCCCCAGCACCGGTACGCCCTGCTCTTGGAAGCTGGTCAGCAGGTAGCCGTCGTTGCTGGCTATCTCCACCACCAGGCTCTGCGGGCCCAGCCCCAGGGCGGGGATGGCGGCCTGGGCGAAGCGGCGGGCGTGGGCCACCCAGGTGTCGGAATAGGAGGAGAAGTACACG
>JAEXTU010000225.1 GCA_023453335.1 Pseudomonadota bacterium
GGGTGAGGGTGAAGGTGGAGCCCTTGCCCGGGGCGCTCAACAGGTCGATGTACCCGCCCATGAGCCCGGCCAGCTCCCGGCAGATGGCCAGGCCCAGGCCCGCGCCGCCGTAGCGCCGGCTCACCGAGCCGTCGGCCTGCTCGAAGCTCTGGAAGATGGCCTCCCGGCTTTCGGCGGGTATGCCGATGCCGGTGTCGCTCACCCCGAAGGCCAGCCAGTGCAGGCCCGGGGCCGAGAGCACCGCGGCTTCGGGCCGGTGCCCCGGCACGTGGGTTTCGGACACGGTGAGGGCCACGTGGCCGCGGGTGGTGAACTTCACGGCGTTGGCCAGCAGGTTGTTCAGGATCTGCATGAGCCGGGAGGGGTCGCCCCTGAGTAGCCGCGGCGCCCCGGGGGCCACCGAGAATCGGAACTCCAAGCCCTTGGCCTGGGCCGGGGCTTGGTTGATCTCCTCCACGGCGATGAGCAGGTTCATGAGGTCGAAGTCGATCTTCTCCAGGGTGAGCTTGCGGGCCTCGATCTTGGAATAGTCCAGGATGTCGCCGATGACCGCCAGCAGGGCGTCTCCCGCCTGGCGTAGCATGTCCAGGAAGCGGGCCCGCTGGCCTTCGTCCGCGGTGCGTCGAGCCAGGTCGGCCATGCCCAGGACCGCGTTGAGCGGGGTGCGGATCTCGTGGCTCATGTTGGCCAGGAACCGCGACTTGGCCTGGACCGCGGATTCGGCCCGGCGGCGGGCGGCCTCCAGCTTGCGCTCGGCCTTGCGCCGCTCCTCCACCTGGGCGGTCAGGGAGCGATTGGCCTCCTCCAGGTCCGCGGTGCGTTCGGCCACCCGCTGCTCCAGTTCGGCCTGGTAGTGGCGCAGGGCGTCTTCGGCCGACTTGCGGGCGGTGATGTCGATGCCCATGATGAGCAGGACCCGCGAGCCGTCCGCGTCGTCCATGGGATGGGCGAAGACCTGGAAGGTCCGCCCGCTGCGGTCGATCCACTCCCATGCCTCGGCCTCCTCGGCGGTGAAGGCCGCTGGGGTGGGGCAGATGCAGGTGCTGTCCGAGCAGCGCAGGATGTCGCGGCACCGGCGGTCCTTGGGCCGGCCGAACAATCGTCGGAAGGTCTGGTTGGCATAGCGGATGGTGTCGTCCTGGGCCACCAGGAAGGCGAAGCCCGGCAGGGCCTCCATGATGAAGGCCTGGCGCTGCATCTCCCGGCGCAGGTCCTCGGCCAGCCGGCTGGACTCGGTGCGGTCGATGAAGTGCACGGCCACGGCGGAGGACACCGCGCCCCGCGGGAGCAGGGGCGCAGCCGTGCAGAGCATGGGGCCGGTCCCGCTCTCCAGTTCCGCACGGGCGGGCTGTCCGCTGCTCACGGCCTGGTGCATGACCCGGGCGATCTTCTGGGACATCTCCTCGGGCAGCAGGGCAAAACACGAGGCCCCGGGCCTTTCGGCACCCGGTCCGATGTAGGCCAGGGCCTGGGCGTTGGCGGCCAGGATGAGCCCGTCCTCGTCCAGGACCATGAGCGGGTCGGCCACCGCGGCCAGGATTGCATCCAGGGCTGCGGCGTGGTCCAGTTCGTGGGTGCGCATGGGCGTGCGGGGCTTCTCCTTCGCCTAGCCCTCCTTGAGTTCGTCGATGACCACCCGGATCTCCTCGGCCAGTTCGGCCATGCGCCGGGTGTTCTCGGTGGACCGGGACATGTCCGACACGGTCTGCATGGCGATGTCGTGCACCGACTCCACCGAGCGGGTGATCTGCTCGGTGGCCGCGGACTGCTCCTCGGCCGCGGAGGCGATGCTCTCCACCTGGGAGGCGCTGCGCGAGGCGAACTGCACGATCTCGGCCAGGGTGGCGCCGGAGAGGTTGGCCTTGTCCGTGGCCTGCTCCACGGCCTCGGCCGCGCGGTCCACGTTCTCCACGTTGCGCGAGGCCGCGCCCTGGATGGCGGTGATCTTGTCCCCCACCTCCTTGGTGGCGGCCATGGTCTTCTCCGCGAGCTTGCGCACCTCGTCGGCCACCACCGCGAACCCGCGGCCCGCGTCGCCGGCCCGGGCCGCCTCGATGGCCGCGTTGAGCGCCAGCAGGTTGGTCTGGTCCGCGATGTCGGTGATCACGTTCATGACCTGGCCGATGGCTTCGGCCTGCGCCCCCAGGGCGTTCATGCTCTCCTTGAGGGCGTCGGTCACGGTGCGCACCCGGCGGATGGCGGCCACCGCCTCGTCCACCACGGCCGCGCCCTCCTCGGCCTTCTGGCGGGCGTTCTGGGCGCTCTCAGCCGCGGAGGATGCGTTCTTGGCCACATCCAGGACCACCGCGGACATCTCCTTGGTGGCGGCCATGGTCTCGTCGATGCGCTGTTTCTGGGTCTCGGCCCCGCTGCTCACCGCGGCGAACTGGCTGCCCAGGTTCTCGGACGCGGAGTTCATCTCCACCGCGACCTCGCGGGCCTTGACCGCCACCTTGTTCATGCGGTCCAGGAGCCGGTTCAGGGAGGCGGCGCCCTCCTGCACCGCGCGCAGGGTTTCCTCGGCGCGCCGGGCCTGCTTGGCCGCCTCCTCCTCGCTGGTCCGGGCCCGGGCCAGGGTCTCCTTGAGGCTGCCCACCATGGTCTGGGTGGAGGTCTTGAGGTCGCCCAGCTCCGCCACGAACTCGCCGGAGATGGAGGCCTCCAGGTCGCCGTCGGCCACCTTGGAGGAGAAGTCCACCAGCCGGCACAGGGGGCTGATGAGCATGCGGCGCAGGTAGTAGACCAGGAAGAGCGTGAGCAGCACCGCGATGGCCAGGCTGGCCGCCGCAGCCACCAGCAGGGTGTTGCGCAGGGTGCTCCCGAATTCCTGGCGCTCCTTGTCCAGGGAGGCCTGGATGTCGTCGGTGTAGGCGCCCATGCCGATGACCCAGCCCCAGGGCTTGAAGAGCTTCACGTAGGAGGCCTTGGGGAACTGCCCGTCCTTGCCCGGCTTGGGCCACATGTAGTCCACGTACCCGTCGCCCGCGTCGCCGCTCTTCTTGATGGCCTCGTTCATCGCGACGAATAGCTGCTTGCCGTTGGGGTCCTTCATCCCGGCGATGTCCTTGCCGTCCAGCTCCGGCTTGATGGGATGCATGACCATCCTGAGGTCCATGTCATGGATCCAGAAATAGTTGCCGTCGGCCAGCCGCATCTTGGCGATCTGGGCCTTGGCCTCGGCCTTCATCTGGTCCTCGATGTCCTCCAGCCAGGCCCCGGTGCCGAAAATCCAGCCCAACTGGGGCATGAGGCGCACATAGGAGATCTTGGGCTTGGGTTCGTCCTCGCCGGGCTTGGCCCACCAGTAGCTGGTCATGCCCGCGCCCTTGTCCTTGGCGATCTTCACCATGTCGTTGAACAGAAAGTTGCCCTTTGGGTCCTTGAACGTGGAGAGGTCCTTGCCGTCCAGGGCCGGCTTGGCCGGGTGCATGACCATGGTGGGGTGCAGGTCGTTGATCCAGACGTAGTTGTCCCCGTCGTAGCGCGCGCCCTTGACGATCTCCATGATGGCCTTCTCCAGGGCGGGCCGGGGCATGTCCTTGTGCGCGGCGTAGTACGCCTCGGCCAAGCTGTAGATCGAGTCCAGGACTTTCTTGAGTTCCTCCAGCTTGATCTCCTGGAGCTTCTTCACGTCCCGTGACTGGTTGTAGAATTGCTGCACCGTGCTGTGCGCCACCGAAACCAGGTCGCGCAGGTTGTTGTTCACCTGGCCCACGAAATTCTTCTCGGTGCGGGCGAGGCTGTCGTTGGACAGGGTGCGCAGGCTGTAGAAGATGATGGCGAAGTTGACCAGCGTGGCGAGCAGCAGGCCGGCGATCAGCGCGGACGAGATGCGGAACTGGAGAGAGGCGCGCATGCGACGCTCCTTGTTGGCTGGAGAGGTCTCAAACCACTGAACCCCTGTTCGGAATACCCGAGCCGCATGGAGAGCACGGGAATCCCTTGACACAATGTACTTGCAAATTCCGAGTGGGTCAACGGGGAATCCAGCTAATGGACGAATACTTACGGCATACGGTCGTTACGATCGACAACACCCCAATAAAATTGAACGTGCGTTTAACAGTGCGGGCCGGCAGGCGTGTTTCCGAAGGGCCAGGCCAAGAGCACGGCCAGCAAGCGCGGGTTCATCCCTTCACGCAGACCAGGGGCCGCACCCGGGCCACCAGGCGGGCCAGGCCCGCGGCCGCCGTGGCCTCCACCACCTCGGCCACGTCTTTGTAGGCACCGGGGGCCTCCTCGGCCACCCCGCGGAAGGAGGGGGTGCGCACCTGCACGCCCTGGCGGGCCAGGCGCTCCACCACCTCGCGGCCCTTCCAGCGCTTGGCCGCCTGCTTGCGGCTCATGGCCCGGCCCGCGCCGTGGCAGGCCGAGCCGAAGGAGCGGGCCATGCCCTGGCTGGTGCCGGCCAGGATGTAGGAGGCCGTGCCCATGCTGCCGCCGATGAACACCGGCTGGCCCGCGCGGCGGAAGGCTGCGGGCAGGGTAGGGTGGCCCGGGCCCCGGGCCCGGGTGGCCCCCTTGCGGTGCACCAGCAGGCGGCGCTTGGCGCCATCCACCGTGTGGGTCTCTAGCTTGGCGGTGTTGTGGCACACGTCGTAGATCAGGGACGGCCAGGCCCGGGGAAAGAACTCGGCCAGGACCAGGCGGGCCAGGTGGGTGAGCACCTGGCGGTTGGCCAGGGCGCAGTTGATGGCCGCGTTCATGGCCCCGAAATAGGCCTGGCCCAGGTCCGAGGCCAGGGGCGCGCAGGCCAGCTCCGGGTCGCGCAGGTCAAGCCCGTGCCGGGGGGCCTCGGCCACCATGCGCTTGCCGTAGTCCGTGGCCACCTGGTGGCCCAGGCCCCGGGACCCGCAGTGGATGGACACCAGCACCGCGCCCGGGGACAGGCCAAAGGCGTCCGCCGCGGCCGGGTCGTACACCTGGTCCACGGCCTGGACTTCCAGGTAGTGGTTGCCCGAGCCCAGGGTTCCCATCTCGGCCAACTGGCGCTCCTTGGCCCGATCCGAAACCTGGGAGGGGTCGGCCCCGTCCATGGTCCCGCCCTCCTCGGTGTGCTCCAGGTCCACGGCCTCGCCGAAGCCCTTGGCCACGGCCCAGGCCGCGCCGTCCCGCAGCATGCGGTCCAGTTCCTTCTTGTTCAGGGAGAGCGCGCCGGTGGAGCCCACTCCGGCCGGGATGCGGGAAAAGAGCAGGTCGGCCAGCTCGTCCTGGCGGGCGAGCACCTCCTCCGCGTCCAGGCCGGTGCGCAGGGAGCGCACCCCGCAGGCGATGTCGAGGCCCCCCCACCCCCCCGCGCTGATGCCCCCCTC
>JAEXTU010000403.1 GCA_023453335.1 Pseudomonadota bacterium
GCCATGGCCTCCATGGCCGCGAACCGGTCCAGGAACTTCCGGTTGGCGTGGTCCAGGGCGGCGTTGGCCTTGATCCCGGCCCGCCGGCCCAGCTCCACCAGGGTGAAGAGCACATCCCCGAACTCCCGCTCCATGCGCTCCGGGTCGCCCGCGGCCCGGGCCTCTTCCCACTCGGCCCATTCCTGCCGGTATTGCTCTTGGGCGTCCGCGTCGCTCTCCCAGGTGAAGCCCACCCGGGAGGCCTTGGAGTGGATGCGGTAGGCGCGCAACAGCGGGGGCAGGCCCTTGGGCAGGGAGTCGAAGACCCCGGGGGCCTGGCCGCCCGTGGTCTTCTCCTCGCGCTTGATGCGCTCCCAGTTGCGCAGAAGCTCGTCGCGGTCGGAGAGCGTAAGGTCGCCGAACACATGGGGGTGGCGGCGCACCATCTTGGCCGCGTTGGCGCGCAGGGCCTGGGCCAGGGTCAGCCGGCCGGAGCGCTCGTACAGGGTGGCGATGAAGAAGACCAGGAAGGCCAGGTCGCCCAGCTCCTCGGCCACCTCGGCTACGGCCTTGCCGTGCCCGGGGGTCGGTCCGGCGTGCTCGGCCGGGCTGGGCATGGGCGCATCGGCGCGCAGGGCCTCCACCAGCTCGTGGCCCTCCTCCAGGAGGTAGTCGGCCATGCTGTGCGGGGTCTGCTGGCGGTCCCAGGGACAGCCGCTGTCGGCGATGAGCGCCCGGACCACGCCGAGGACCTCGGCCAGGGCCCGGGCGTTTTCCGGTTCGTCAGGGGCGGGGAAGGGATTCTCGGTCACTGCTTCTTGCCTTGGTTGAGCATCTTTTCCGCGTCGTCCAATTGCTTCTGCACGTCGTTGGCGATCTTGTCCGCCTGCTCCTTGGGCGAGAGCGGGGTGGCGTCCGGCTTCTTGCCCCCGCCCGTGAGGAGGTCCTGGAGGGCCTTGTCGTCGCTGTTCAGGAGCTGCTTGCCCAGGACCGAGGGGTCGAAGTTGCGCATGCGGTCGGGCATGTACTGGGCCAGCCACTGGGTAAGGGGCTTCAGGTAGCCGCCCACCCTGGACTGCTGCACGAACTCGGCCTTGGGCAGGAAGGCGGCCAGGCAGATGAGCACCACCGCGGCGATGAGCACGCCCTTGGCCGAGCCGAACACCGCGCCGCCCAGGAACTCGATGAGCGCGGGCGGGGTCAGGTGGAAGGCCCGGGCCAGGATCCAGGACACGATCATCACCGCGATGTTGGTGGCCACGAACAGGAAGAAGTACGCCGCGGTGTGCATGATGGCCGGGTCCTTCATCCAGTGGGAGAAGAAGGGGGCCATGTCCGAGTTGTAGGTGTTGGAGATCCAGTAGGCCAGGCCGATGCCCAGGGTGGAGCACACCTCCTTGAACAGGCCGCGGAACAGGCCCCAGAGGGTGAACAGGCCGATGATGCCCAACAGGATGAAGTCCAAGGTGTTCATGCCGCTCATATCGGTCCCCGGGGCTGCGGGTTGTCGTGGGATTTCCTGCCTGGGCAACCGGGTACCAGAAGGCCGGGCGAAGGGAAAGGGCCGGGTGGCGGAACCGGGAAAAAGGGGTTGAAGTCCGGCCGGGCTGGGGTGTAGGTGAACCAAGGAAACCGGATTTCCGGTTCGGGGGAAGGCATGAAACGGGTGCTGGTGGCGTCGTCCGACGTGCGGGCCGCGGCGGTAGTGGCCGAGGCCCTGGAGCCCGAGGACCGGGTGGAGGCGGTGTCCGCCGAGACGGACCTGCGCCGCCGCCTGGGTCCGGACCTGGACTTCGTGCTCCTGGACATCGCCCACCTGGGGCCGGCCCCGGGCAAGAAGCGCGAGGACTACCGCCGCGAACTGCGCCGCTTCTGGGAGGCCAGCCCCTCCGCGGAACTCATCGTCCTGGTCCCCCAGGAGCGCCTGCGCGAGGCCGTGGACATCGTGCGCGCCGGCGCGGGCAACTACCTTACCTACCCCCTGGCCAAGGTCGAGGTCCGCTACGTCCTGGAGAGCCTGATCGAGTCGCAGAAGGTCCAGTCCGAACTGGACTATTTCCGCGACGAGAGCGCGCTGGGCGAGGTCAAGCACTTTGCCGAGCCGGTGTCCAAGGCCATGCGCCTGGCCCACGAGAAGGCCCTCATGGTGGCCCCCACCAAGTCCACGGTCCTGCTCAAGGGCGAGACCGGCACCGGCAAGGGCGTGTTGGCCGGGCTCATCCACGCCAATTCCAACCGCAGCGGCGGGGCCTTCATCAGCGTGCACTGCGGGGCCATCCCCGAGAACCTGGTGGAGAGCGAGCTCTTCGGCCACGAGAAGGGCGCCTTCACCGGCGCGGTGCGCCGCCAGCTGGGCAAGTTCGAGCTGGCTGCGGGCGGAACCATCTTCCTGGACGAGATCGGCGCCATCTCCCCGGCGGTGCAGATCAAGCTCCTCCAGGTGCTCCAGGACCGGGTGTTCTACCGGGTGGGCGGGGAGAAGGAGATCCCCATGGAGTCGCGCATCATCGCCGCCTCCAACGTGGACCTCAAGGAGCTGTGCGAGCGGGGAGGCTTCCGCACCGACCTCTACTACCGCCTGAACGTCTTTCCCATCGAGATCCCGCCCCTGCGCGAGCGGCGCGAGGACATCCCGGCCTTGGCCGAGAGCTTCCTGGAGCGCCTGTCCGCCTACCACAACAAGACCGTGCACGGGTTCCACCCCCAGGTGCTGGAGGCCTTTGACCACTACGACTGGCCGGGCAACGTGCGCGAGCTGGAGAACCTCGTCGAGCGGGCCTTCATCCTGGAGACCTCCCACCTGCTCACCCCGGTGGTCTTCCCGCCCGAGATATTCCCCACCCCCGAGGCCGCGGCCTGCCCGCCCCTGGACTTCAC
>JAEXTU010000152.1 GCA_023453335.1 Pseudomonadota bacterium
GCACCGCCCCGCCCACAATCACCTTGGCGGCCAGGCCCTTCTCCTTCACCAGGTCCACGGTTTCGGCCATGCGCACCATGGTGGTGGTCATGAGCGCCGAGAGGCCGATGAGCGCGGCCCCGTGCTCCTCGGCCGCGGCCACGATGCGGGCCGCGGGCACGTCCTTGCCCAGGTCCACCACCGTGAAGCCGTGGTTGCGCAGCATGAGGGCCACGATGTTCTTGCCGATGTCGTGGATGTCGCCCTCCACTGTGGCCAGCACGATGGTGGGGCCGGCCGCGGCCGCGCCGGTCTCCAAGAGGGGCTTCAGCCGCGCGAACGCGGCCTGCATGGTCTCGGCCGAGGCCAGGAGCTGGGGCAGGAAGTATTCCTTGCGCTCGTACTTGCCGCCCACCGTGGTGATGCCCGGGATGAGCTGTTCGCGCACCAGGGCGAAGGGATCCGCCCCCTCGGCCAGGGCGGCCTCCAGCATGGGCAGAATGTCCGCCCCGATGCCCAGGACCACCGCCTCGGCCAGGGTGGAGGCATGGGCCGGGACCGCAGCCACGCGGGCCGCGGGGCCGGCGGACTCCCCGGACTTCCAGGCGGAATAGCCGGCGATGAAGCGGCCGGCCTGGGGGTCCCGGTTGAGCAGGACCTCGCCCGCGGCCAGCACCTCGGCGATGCGCCGGGTGGACGGGTTGGCGATGGTCGCGGCCAGCCCCCGGGCCAGGGCCATGCCCAGGAAGGTGGCGTTGACCAGCTCCCGGGCGGGCAGGCCGAAGGACACGTTGGACAGGCCCATGACCGTGGGCAGGCCCCATTTCTCGCGGCAGTGGGTGATGACCTCCAGGCAGGCCTTGGCCGACTCGGGCTTGGAGGACACGGTGAGCACCAGGGCGTCCACCAGGATGAGCCGGCGGGGGATGCCCAGGTCGTCGGCCTGGCGCACCAGGTTCTCGATGACCGCCAGGCGCTCGGCCGCGGTCACCGGAAGCTTCCTGCCCTCCAGGGGCAAGAGGATGAAGGGCGCGCCGTAGCGCTTGCACAGGGGCCCCAGCACCTCCATGCGGCCGGGCTCGCCGCTGATGGAGTTGACCAGGGGCGCGCCGGGATAGGCGTCCAGGGCCGCGGCCACCGCCTCGATCTTGGTGGAGTCCAGGCAGAGCGGCGCCTGCACCCGGGCGGACAGGGCTTCCACCAGGGCGGGCAGGAGCTGCACCTCGTCCACCAGGGGCGCGCCCACGTTCACGTCCAGCACCCCGGCCCCGGCCTCCACCTGCTCCCGGGCCAGGCGTTGGGCTTCGGCGAAGACGCCCTCCTGAAGCTCGGCGGTGAGCTGCTTCTTGCCGGTGGGGTTGATGCGTTCGCCAATGACCAGGCAGGGACGGTCGAAGCCGGCCACTGCCGAATCGGAGCGGGAGGTCACGGCCAGGTGCGGTCCATCGGTGGGCTCGGGCCTGGACCAGGCCTTGCCGGCCAGGGCAGCGGCCAGGGCCGCGATGTGGGCCGGGGTGGAGCCGCAGCAGCCGCCCAGGGCCTTGACCCCCAGGCCGGCCAAAGCCGCGGTCTGCGTGGCGAAATCCTCGGGTCCCAGGCGGAACACGGTGCGGCCGTCCACCAGCTCGGGCAGGCCGGCGTTGGGCTGGACCAGGAGTGGGGTGGAGAGCCGGGCCAGCATGGTGCGCACCACCTCGGCCAGGGTCTCGGGACCCGCGCCGCAGTTCACGGCCACCAGGTCCACGCCCATGTTCTGCACCGCGTCCAGGAAGGTGAGCGGCGAGGCGCCGGTCAGGGCCGCCCCGGACTCGAAGGTCATGGACACGCCCACCGGCAGGTCGCCCACCTCGCGGCAGGCCACCACCATGGCCCGGACCTCGGCCAGATCGTAGTGGGTCTCGGCCAGGACCAGGTCCACCCCGCCGGCGGCCAGGCCGGCAATCTGGGCCTTGAAGGCCTCCACCAGGCCGCGGAAGGAGATGTCGCCCAGGGGGCGGCAGAACAGGCCGGTGGGGCCCACGCTGCCGGCCACGAAGGCCGCGTCGCCCACGGCGCGGCGGGCCAGGGCCGCCGTCTCCCGGTTGAACTCCCGGGGGTCGCGGCCCGGACCGAGCTTGTGCCCGGTGCCGCCGAAGGTGTTGGTGGTGACGACCTGCGCCCCGGCGGCCAGGTAGTCGCGGTGCACCCCCTCCAGGACGCCGGGAGAGGCCCGCCCGAAGGCCTCCGGGCTGACGCCCGCGGGCATGCCGCGGGACTGGAGCATGGTCCCCATGGCCCCGTCGAAAAGCAGGATGCGGGGCTCGGCCAGGGCGCGTCTGAAATCGGGCACGGGAGTCTCCTCTCAAGTGTGCCGGCGGGCCGGGAAGCCACGGTCCACGCCGGAACCCGTATGTCTAGCGAAAGTCGTTGAAAAGGACAAACAAAAACTCTATGCTTCCCAATCCGGCCGCCGGCACGCCCTGCGCACCAGGCGGCAAAGGCACGAACCATGCGCGAGACCGCACCCGAACCCGAACTCCTGGACCCGGAGCCCGAGGCCGAGCCCGAAGCCGAGGCGGAGGCCGAACTCCTCGAGCCCGAGGCGGACCTGCTCCCGGACCCGGAGGCCGATTCCGACGACGAGGCCCTCCCCGGTCCCGGGGACGGCTTCACCCTGCCTGCGCCCGCCTCCACCCGGGCGGTGGCCCCCCGCGACGCCCTGCACCTCTACCTGCGGGAGATCGGCCGTTTCCCGCTGCTCAAGCCCGACGAGGAGTTCGAGCTCTCCCGCCGGGTGCGAGAGCACGGGGACCAGGACGCGGCCTTCCGCCTGGTGACCTCCCACCTGCGCCTGGTGGTCAAGATCGCCATGGATTTCCAGCGCCGCTGGATGCAGAACGTGCTGGACCTGGTGCAGGAGGGCAACGTGGGCCTCATGCGCGCGGTGCAGAAGTTCGATCCCGAGAAGGGCATCAAGTTCTCGTACTACGCGGCCTTCTGGATCAAGGCCTACATCCTCAAGTTCATCATGGACAACTGGCGGCTGGTGAAGATCGGGACCACCCAGGCCCAGCGCAAGCTGTTCTATAACCTGAACAAGGAGCGGCAGCGCCTGCAGGCCCAGGGCTTCGACCCGGATGCCGCCACCTTGTCCAAGAACCTGGGCGTGGCCGAGGACGTAATCGTGGAGATGGACCAGCGCCTCTCCCGCCAGGACATGTCCCTGGACACCCCGCTGGGCGAGGACGGCTCCTCCACCCGCATGGACTTCCTGCCCGCGCTCATCCCGGGCGTGGAGGAATCCCTGGCCCTCAATGAGATCTCCGGCGCGCTCAAGGAGCACCTGCTCACCATCCTGCCCACCCTCACCGACAAGGAGCGGGACATCCTGGAGAACCGCCTGCTCTCGGACGAGGAGACCACCCTGCGCGAGATCGGCGAGAAATACGGGGTGACCCGGGAGCGGGTGCGCCAGATCGAGGCCCGGCTCCTCCAGAAGCTGCGCAAGCACCTGGCGGACAAGATTCACGACTTCTCCGAGGACTGGATTGAAGAGCACGATTGACACCCTGCGCGCCCTGCGGGAGGAGGCCAAGTCCCTGCGCGGCCGGCTGGCCCCCCCGGGGTTCTACCGCCTGTGCGCCGCGGAGCTGGAGTCCGCGCGCTCGGTCTTCTTCGACGACCCCCTCATCTACCGCATGCAGCAGGACGTGCTGCCTTTCCTGTACGATGACTACGGACACGGGGTGGAGCACGCCAAGAAGGTGGCCATCGAGGCCGCGGCCATCGTGCTCTCCGAGGTGGGCAAGGCCGACCCGGAACGGGCGCGGCGACTGGGCAAGCTGGCCCTGCTCGCCGGCCTGCTGCACGACATCTGCCGCCTGGAGCCGGAACACGCGGCCCGCGGCGCCGAGGTGGCCCACCTCATCCTGCAGGATTATCCCCTGCCCGCCGAGGACAAGGCCGCAGTGGTCCGGGCCATCGGCTGCCATGAGGCCTTCACCCCCTGCCCCGGCGCCCCGGAGCCGGACCCGGACGCGGACCTGCTGGCCGGCGCGCTCTACGACGCGGACAAGTTCCGCTGGGGGCCGGACAATTTCGTGACCACCCTGTGGGAGATTTGCGACTACCAGGAATGGCCTCTGGAAGAGGTGGTGCGCCGGTTTCCCGAGGGGGTGGAGCGCATCCGCCAGGTGGCCGACACCTTCCGCACCAGCGTGGGCCAGTCCTGCGGCCCGGAATTCATCGAGCAAGGGCTGGCCATGAGCCAGACCCTCTACCGCCAGCTGCGAGACGCGGCCGGCGGCCGGGCCTAGAAAGCAAGGCCGTTTCCCCTTTCATTTCCCAAGGAAAAGGACTATTCTTCCCCAGTTGAGCAGAATTCCCGCGGCCCCCCGGGTCGCGGTGAGGCGATACACCCCATGACCCGCATCCACTCCGGCATCCGCATCCCCTCCCGGGCCCTGGCCGCGACCCTGGCCCTGGCCGTCGCCCTGGCCCTGGCCGGCTGCGCAGCCCTCACCGGCGCCACCGCCCCGGCCCCGGCCCCGGCCGAGTCCCTGCCCATGACCTCCAATGCCGAGGTCAGCTACTACTACCTGGCCTTCGAGGACGCCCGCAACAACGGCCGGGTGGACGAGGCGGCCCGCGCCCTGAACAAGCTCCTGGCCCTGGCCCCCTCGGCCCGCATCTACCTGGAGGGCGCCAATTTCCTCTGGCGGGCCGGCCGGGCCAACGAGGCCCGGGACCTGCTCAAGAGCGCCCTGGAGAAGTTCCCGGACCAGCGCGAGATCTACCTCACCCTGGCCACCACCTACTACGCCGAGAAGCGCTACGCCGACGCGGTGGTGACCCTGCACGACTACCTGAACCGGCATCCCGAGGACATCGCCGCTCGCCAGGAATCCGGAGCCATCCTCATCGAATCCAAGCAGTTCGCCGAGGCCCTGGACGTGCTCACCGCCATCCCCAAGGACAAGCGCACGCCCATCGTGCTCTACTACATGGCCAAGGCCAACGCGGGCCTGGGCAAGACCCGCCAGGCCTTGGGCCTCTTGCGCTCCGCGGTCCTGGAGGACCCCTCTTTCATGGAGGCATGGGTGGAGCTGGCCTACCTGTACGAGGTGGACGGCGACTACGTGCAGGCCGAGAAGACCTACGGCCGGCTGCTGGAGCTGGGCGAGACCTCGGACGAGGTGTGGCTGCGGCTCATCACCCTGAACCTCAAGCTGAACAACCCGGACAAAGCCCTGTCCCTGTACCGCCGCGGCCCGTCCGACCCCGACTTCGCCCTGGAGGCCGCCGGCCGCTTCCTGGACGAGAAGTTCTACGACCAGGCCGCGCAGATCCTGGAGCCCCTGGCCGCGGCCAAGACCCCGCCCACCCGGCTGTGGTTCTCCCTGGCCATCATAGCCTTCGAGGGCAAGGGCGATGCCGAGAAGGCCCTCACCTACCTGGCCAAGGTTCCGGAGAACGACCCCAGCTTCGAGCAGGCGGTCCGCTTCCGCATCAACCTGCTCAGCCAGACCGGCAAGCATGCCGAGGCCCTGGCCCTGGTGGAAGAAGGCAAGCGCCGCCTCCCGGACAAGGGCGCCTACTGGCTGCTCCAGTCCTCGGTGCAGGAGGCCGCCGGCAACCTGGCCGAGGCCAAGGCCACCCTGGACGAGGCCCTCGCCAAATGGCCCCAGGACACCGACCTGCTCTACGCTCTGGGCATCATCCTGGACAAGCTCAAGCAGCCCGAGGCCGGCATCGCGGCCATGGAGCGGATCATCGCCATCAATCCCGACCATGCCGACGCCCTGAACTATGTGGGCTACACCCTGGCCGACCAAAAGAAAGACCTGGACCGGGCCCTGCTGCTCATCAAGAAAGCCCTGGAGATCAAGCCGGACAGCGGCTACATTGTGGACTCCCTGGCCTGGGCCTATTTCCGTATGGGCAAGTTGGACCAGGCCTGGGAGGAGATCCAGCGGGCGGTGGTCCTGGCCGAGGCCGACCCCACCATCTGGGAGCACTACGGCGACCTGGCCGCGGCCAAGGGACTCAAGGACAAGGCCCGGGAGGGCTACCGCCGGAGCCTCAAACTGGCCCCGGGCAACGCCACTGTGCGGGCCAAGCTCGAGGCGCTCTGATGCCCGCGGCCCCGCTCCTGCGCCGCGCCGCCCTGGTCCTGGCCGTCCTGGCCCTGGCCGCCTCCTGTGCGCCCCAACCCACTCCCCCGCCGGCCCCGGCCCAGGCCATGTGGGAGGCCTTCGGCCTGGCCAGCGCCAACACTCCCCCAGCCTTCTCCCTGCGCGCCAGCCTGAACTACGCCGGCCCGGACCAGTCCACCCGGTTGGTCTTGAAATTCTGGGGCAACGTGGGCTACCCCTTGCGCCTGGACATGGGCACCGGGTTCGGCGCTCCAGTGGCCTACTGGCGCGAGGACCGGGACGGACTGTTGACCTACGCCCCGGGGGCAGCCGCCGCCTGGCGGCACCGCGACGCCTTGGCCGGGGCCGCGGCCCTGGGCCTGCCCTTCCCCCTGACCCTGCGCGACCTGGCCGGCCTAGCCACCGGCGCGGTGCGCTTCCTGGTGCCCGAACGCTTCACCCGGGCCGAAGCAACGCCCTCGGGCGGCTGGGCCTATGTCTTCCCCCGCGGGGAGTCGGTGCGCCGGCTGGAGCTTGACGACCAGGCCCGGCCGGTCCGGCTGGAAGGCGTGGCCAACGGCCGGGAATACGTGTTGCGCCTGGAGGACTTCGGCGAATCCGGCCAGGGCCCGGGCCAAGCCGCGACCTTCTACGTGGACCTCAAGCCGGACGTGAGCGCGGTGCTGCGCATCAAGTCCATGGAGCCGGCGGACACGCCCTGGCCCTTCGAGGCCCTGGCCCTGCCCCTGCCCCCGGGCACCACTCTGCGCGACCTGACCCCGGGCCAGGCCCCCGATCCGCTGGACTTTTCCCGCAACTGACCTTTGGGTCGCAAGCATGCACGAGGACGCCATGACCACCCCCGGCACCTCCCCGACCACCCTGCGGGACCTCCTCGGCAACCTGCGCACCGGCCTCCTGGTGGTTGCCGACGAACTCAAGTGGATCGTGCTCCGAGCCCTGCGCTCCCTGGAGATACGCCAGATGGAGACGCGCCTGGCCGAGGAGCAGGCGGCCCTCGGCCGGGCGGTGGCCGAGGCCGTTGCCAACGCCGCGCCAGGGGAGGAGGCTCCAGCCTCCGCGCCCCTGGGCGCGGAGGCCCTCCTCTGCCTCAAGCAGATCGCTTTTTTGGGCGAGGAACTCGCCTATCTGCAGGCCGAACGCGACCGCCTGCGCCAGGACCTGCTGGCCCGCCGCCGCTCCGCGCTGGACCCCGAGGGCGCGGCGCAACCCAGCCAACAAGAATCCCCCGAGGAGTAACATGCCCCCCACCTTCGTCGTCATCGGCTCCGACCACGCCGGCGTGGCCCTCAAGGCCGTGCTGGCCGATCATATGCGTTCCCGCGGCATCGAGGTCCTGGACCTGGGCCCCGACTCCACCGCCAGCGTGGATTACCCGGACTACGCCAAGGCGGTCTGCACCGAGGTGCTGGCCCGCCAGGCGCCGGGCGTGCTGGTCTGCGGCAGCGGCATCGGCATGTCCATGACCGCCAACCGCTTCCCCGGCATCCGCGCCGCGGTCTGCGCCCTGGCCTACCAGGCCAAGGTGACCCGGCTGCACAACGACGCCAACGTGCTCTGCCTGGGCGAGCGCATCACCGGCCAAGGCGCGGCCCTGGACATCCTGGACACCTTCCTGGACACCCCCTTCGAGGGCGGCCGGCATCTGCGCCGGGTGGGCAAGATCGAGGCCTGCTGACATGACCCGACCCAAGCCCGATCCGGCTCTCGACGCCCTGGCCGTGGCGGTCATCAAGGGCCTGGCCATGGACGCCACCCGCACGGCCAATTCCGGCCACCCCGGCGGCCCCATGTCCGCCGCGGACATGGCCTACGTCCTGTTCCGGGAGTTCCTGCGCTTCGACCCCCGCGACCCGGCCTGGTTCGACCGCGACCGCTTCGTGCTCTCGGCCGGGCACATGTCCATGCTCCAGTACGCCCTGCTCCTGTTCCAGGACCGGCTTACCCTGGCGGACATCAGAAACTTCCGGCAGTGGGGCAGCCGCACCCCGGGCCATCCCGAGCGCGGGGTGACCCCGGGCGTGGAGGCCACCACCGGCCCCCTGGGCCAAGGCCTGGGCATGGCCGTGGGGCTCGCCGCGGCCGAGACCCTGCTGCGCGCCCGCCTGGGCAAGGACGTGTGCGACCACCGCACCTGGGTGCTGGCCTCGGACGGCGACCTCCAGGAGCCGGTGGCCCTGGGCAGCGCGGCCCTGGCCGGGCACTGGGGCCTGGGCAAGCTCACCGTGCTCTACGACGCCAACGCCATCCAGCTGGCCGGGCCGGTGTCCCGGGCGGACACCACCGACTACGCCGCGGTGTTCGGGGCCATGGGCTGGCATGTGCAGGA
>JAEXTU010000309.1 GCA_023453335.1 Pseudomonadota bacterium
CCACCAAGACCAGCGTGCACGGGGCCATCAACATGCTGGGCCTGGCCAAGCGGGTGCGGGCCAAGATCTACCAGGCCTCCACCTCCGAGGTGTACGGCGACCCCGCGGTCCATCCCCAGACCGAATCCTACTGGGGCAACGTGAACCCCATCGGCACCCGCTCCTGCTACGACGAGGGCAAGCGCTGCGCCGAGACCCTGTTCTTCGACTACCACCGCCAGCACAAGCTGCGCATCAAGGTGGGCCGCATCTTCAACACCTACGGCCCGCGCATGCACCCCAACGACGGCCGGGTGGTGTCCAACTTCATCGTGCAGGCTCTGAAGGGCAAGCCCATCACCGTGTTCGGGGAGGGCAACCAGACCCGCTCCTTCTGCTATGTGGACGACCTCATCGAGTGCATGGTGCGCTTCATGGCCAGCCCGGACGACTTCACCGGCCCCATGAACATGGGCAATCCCGGCGAGTTCACCATCCTGGAGCTTGCCCAGCACGTGGTGGAATTGACCGGCTCCAAGTCCAAGATCGTGTTCAAGCCCCTGCCCGGGGACGACCCCAAGCAGCGCAAGCCGGACATCTCCGTGGCCAAGGAGAAGCTGGGCTGGGAGCCCACGGTCAAGCTGCGCGAAGGGTTGGTGTCCACCATCGCCTACTTCCGGGACCTGCTCTCCGGCAAGGTGGCCGAGCGGGCCAACGGGTTCCAGTACGGGCAATCCCGGTAGGTAGGCGGCAGCCGAGCCCCGGGCCGTGCGCATCCTCTTCGTGACCACCGGCGGCCCGGTCGAAAGCGCGGGCATAGTCCGCTGCCTCGGGCTGGGACGGGAGCTGGCGTCTCTGGGCCACGAGGTGGAAGTGCTCATCAGCGGCCAGGCTGAGAACCGCCGGCTCTACGGCGCGATCCGGGACGGGGTGCGCTTTACCTACTCGCCCCTGGACGGCAGGGGTGAGCGAGGAGCCAAGCTGGCCCGCATATTGGAAGCCGCGCCACACGTGGTCCACTGCATGGGGGCTGACGTGCCGGTCTTTTGGCCGCCCCTGGCGGCCCGGCGTGTGCGGCGTCGGGATTTCATTCTGGCGGTGGACTTCGAGGACCGCCAGGCCCTGCTCTGTCCCGCCGGGCGCCGGCTCCTGCCCCGGCTTATGGAATCCGTGGCCCTGCGCCTGGCCGACCGCATCTTCTGCGCCAGCTCCTGGCTGGCCGACGCCTACCGCCGCCGCACCCGCCGTCCGGTGACCCACCTGCCTCTGGGCTATTTCCCGCATCAACTGCCTGTGGGCCCTGACCTTGCCCTGCGCGTCGGAGGGCCGCAGGTGGGCTACCTGGGCAACCTCATTCCCCCCTACCGGGACCAGGTCGAATTTTTGCTCTCCGCCTGGCCGGGTGTACGCGACGCATGTCCCGGGGCGCGCCTGCACGTGGTGGGGGACGGGCCGGACCGGGGCGGCCTGGAGGCGTCGGCGGTCCCCGGCGCCGTGGTCTTCCACGGCCGCCTGCCCGAAGACCGGATGTTCGCGGTGCTGGGGGCCATGGACGCCCTGGTCCTACCCTTTCCCGCCACCCCGCTGAACCTTTCCCGCTGCCCGCACAAGCTCCTGCTCTACGCCCGGACCGGCTTGCCCCTGGTCTGCAACGCGGTGGGGGAGGTCCCGGCGCTGCTGGCCGGGGATCCGGCCGTGTATTACTTCGGGGAAGGGGACGCGGCGGGGTTTGCCGACGCCGTGCGCACCGCGGCGCAGGAGGCCCGCCGGGTGGACCCGGCCTCCCGCCTGCCGGGGCGCTCCTGGCGGGACCGGGCCGGGGAGTACCTGGCCGCGCTGTCCTGAGTGTTGCCAAGCCGCCCGGCGCTGTCTAGTATCCGGAGCAGTGTCAGGCCACGCCGCATAGACCGGGAGCCCGAAACCGCCCCATGCCGAGTCCATCCGCAACGCCCATGGCCCTGGCCGCATCGCTCTGGAGGAACCGGGAACTGGTTCGTCAGCTCGTGCGGCGGGAGGTTCTCGGCCGCTACCGCGGGTCGTTCCTGGGTCTGGCGGGGTCCTTTGTGCAGCCTCTGCTGCTGCTGGCCACCTACGCCTTCGTGTTCACCGTGGTCTTCACCCCGCGGGCCGTGGGCGGCGGGGCCGGCGCGGGCCCCGACCTACACAAGCGGTTCGCCGGCATGCTGGCGCATGGGATCCTGTCCGAGGCCGTGCAGGCCGCGCCCGGCCAGGTGGTCGGGGTGCCCAACTTCGTGAAGCGCACGGTTTTCCCCCTGGAGGTGCTGTCCCTGGCCGGGACCGGAGCGTCGGTGTTCCATGCCCTGGTGGGGTTCGTGGTGCTGCTCGGGTTCATCCTGGCCATGGGCCACGGCCTGCACCTCACCGTCCTGTACCTGCCCTTGGTCCTGGCCCCCCTGGTCCTGCTGGCCCTGGGCGCGTCCTGGCTGCTGGCCGCGCTGGGGGTCTTCGTGCGGGACGTGGGCCAGGTGAGCGGCGTGCTCTCCACCCTGCTGTTCTTCGGCAGCCCCATCATCTATCCGGTGTCGGCCGTGCCCGAGGCCTGGCGCTGGCTACTCTACGCCAATCCGCTGACCCCCGCCGTGGTCCAGACCCAGCGCGTCATGCTCCTGGGACAGGCCCCGGACTGGGCGGGGCTGGGGCTCTATGCCGGGGTCGGCGCGGCGGCGGCGTGGCTGGGCTTCGCCTGCTTCCAGAAACTTCGCCCGGGGTTCGCCGATGTCCTCTGAACCCATCCTGCGGGTCGCCGGTCTGTCCAAGTCCTACCGGCTCTACGACGACCCCCGGCAGCGTCTATGGGAGGCCCTGAGCCTGGGCCGGCGCACATTGCACCGGGAGTTCTGGGCCCTGCGCGATATCGGCTTCGAGGTGGGCCGCGGGGAGTCAATGGGCATCATCGGCCGCAACGGGAGCGGCAAGAGCACCCTGCTCCAGTGCATCGCCGGCACCCTGGAGCCCACCGCCGGGTCGGTGGAGGTGCGGGGCCGGGTGGCGGCGCTCCTGGAGCTGGGCAGCGGTTTCAACCCCGAGTTCACCGGCCGGGAGAACGTATTCCTGGCCTGCGCGGTGCTGGGCCTCACGCGGCGGGAGGCCGAGGGGCGGTTCGACGCCATCGCCGAGTTCGCGGACATCGGGGAGTTCATGGACCAGCCGGTCAAGACCTATTCCAGCGGCATGGCCGTGCGCCTGGCCTTCGCGGTGCAGACCGCGGTGGAGCCCGACCTGCTCATCGTGGACGAGGCCCTGGCCGTGGGCGACATCTTCTTCCAGCAGAAGTGTCTGGGCAGGATGCGTGCGCTCCGGGACAATGGAGTGGCGGTACTCTTCGTGTCTCACGACATGGGGTTAGTGAGGGACCTCACTCAGAGAACTTGCTATCTCAAGAACGGCGGCCTTGCGTACCTGGGGCCCACCCATATGGCCATCCATGGCTACCTGCAGGAGCAGCACGGGGGAGTGCGTCCGGTGCAGCCGTCGGCCGAAGCGGAAGGCCACACAGCGATCAAGAACGATCAGGTCGCATCCTTCTGCTCCGGCGCACAATGGGTGTCGTCGGACACGGCCGCGCGGGCCCGGAACAAAATAATCGCGGTTGCGGCGGTCGGGGACTCAGGCCTGCCAAATATGTCTGTACAGATGAATGAAATGCTGAAGATACGGGTCCTGTATACCACGGGCTCCGAGGAGCCCGTGCATGTGGCTCTTGAGATAAAGAACCGGCACAATCTGATCATATCAAGTCGGGGGTCATACACGGAGAATGTGGTCCCGCCCGTGCAGCCTCCAGGGGCGCCGCTATTTTTCGAATTCGTCCTGGAATGCGCCGTGGAGGCCGGGGAATACACCTTTTGCGTCAAGCTCGGGGATGAACCCGCCGCGCCAAACCGGGGTCGGGTCCTCGATGTCACGGACTGGATAGGACCCCTCCGCGTGACATGGGACTATGAGAATGTGCGCGCCCCGTTCCTTGGCATGTTCGGGGTGCCGGTCAGTTGCAGGTTTCTCGATCCGGGAGAGCCGCTGTAATATCTGCTGGCTGCGGAGCAGAAACTGACCGGCCCGGTCCACATGATGCGATGGGGTGCCGCCAAGCAATCGGCAGCAACCAAGAGGGACGAAGGCGCATTGAAAACGTATCGCCGGCACACAATCATACCCGCTTTGCACCTGTTCCTGACAACGGTATGCAACCGTCGCTGTCCGGACTGCTGCATGAACATCCCGCGGTTCGCGGGACGGCATATGGCGGTCACTGAGGTCGAGGCGGCCGGGCGCCTGCTGCACGGCATAGAGCATCTC
>JAEXTU010000311.1 GCA_023453335.1 Pseudomonadota bacterium
GTCCAGCAGCGGCGCGCAGCCCGCGGCCACCAGGGGCAGGTAGTCCAGCCCGGCCAGGGGCAGGCCCGCGGCCCGGGCCAGGCCCAACGAAAAAGCCAGGGTCATGCGCACCCCGGTGAACGAGCCCGGCCCGCGCACACAGGCCACCCCGGACAGGGCGGCCGGGGAAAGGTCGGCCAGGCGCAGCAGGCGCTCCACGGCCGGGGCCAGCACCTCGCCCAGCCGGCCCGGGGCGTCCAGGGCCAGGGCGGCGAGCACCGCGCCCGTGCGCGCCAGCACCACGGTGAGCCGGGACTCCACCCCGCACAGGGCGAGTACCGGGAATGTGCTATCTGGAGAAGAGCCCGCCAAAGTCGATCCGCGCGATGTCGTTGACCGTGGCCAGGACCATGAGCCCGATGAGCAGGCCCAGGCCGATCCGGGTGGACACCATCTGCCAGCGCTCGGGCACCGGCTTGCGGCGCACCGCCTCGATGGTCAGGAAGAAGAGGTGCCCGCCGTCCAGCACCGGGATGGGGAAGAGGTTCAGGAGCCCCAGGTTCACGCTGATGAAGGCCGCGGTCATGAGCACGCTGTACAGGCCCTCGGCCGCCTGGTGGGTCACCAGGGCCACGATGGAGATGGGGCCGCCCAGGTTCTTCACCGAGTTGCGGCCGCCGATGATGCGCAGCAGCACGTCCTGCACCTGGCGCACCATCTCCCAGGTCTTGTCCACGGCCGCGGGCATGGCGGTCCAGGCGTCGTAGGTCAGCCGCAGCAGGCTGTTGGGGTCCGGGGCCACGCCGATCTGGGAGCGGGTGAAGTGCAAGAAGCCCACCGAGTCGTCGATGACCTTGGGGGTGATGGCCACGGTGCGGGCCGCGCCCTCGCGCTCCAGGGTGAAGGCCATGGTCCGGCCCTCGGACAGGGCCACGGCCTGGTACACCTGGTCGAAGGTGATGATGGCCTCGCCGTCGATGGCGGTGATGGTGTCCCCGGGTTGCACGCCCGCGGCCATGGCCGGCGAGTCGTCCAGCACCCGGGAGATGCGAGGAGCCAGGGTGGCGTCGCCCCAGGTCCACAGCGCGGCCCAGAGGATGGCCCAGGCCAGCACCAGGTTGAAGATGGGGCCGGCGGCCACCACCAGCATCCGCTGCCAGGCGGGCCGGGCCGAGAACAGCTCCTTCTGCTCAAAGCCCTCGGCCGCGTCCTCCTCCCCGGCCTCGCCGGCCAGGTGCACGTAGCCGCCCAGGGGGAAGGCCGAGAGGCGGTACTCGGTCTTGCCCCAGCGGAAGGCCGCCAGGCGCGGGCCGAACCCCAGGGAGAAGGTGGGCGCGCCGATGCGAAGCAACCGGGCCACGATGAAATGGCCCAGCTCGTGGAAGAAGATGAGCACTCCCAGGACCAGGACGACGGCGATGAATCCGGACATGTCAGTGTACCTAAGTCTCGGCGCGCGGCGAGGCAAGCCCCGAGGTCAGCGTTTATCCAGGCGGCGGCCGGCCAGTTCCCGGGCGGCCAGGTCCGCGGCGAGCACCGCGTCCAGGCTGTCCGCCGGGCCGTTCTCGTGGGACTCCAGGGCCTCGGCCACCAGGTCGGCGATGCGGGAGAACCCGATGCGGCCGGCCAGGAAGGCCTCCACCGCCACCTCGTTGGCCGCGTTCATGGCCGCGGGGCAGGTGCCGCCCGCGCGCAGGGCGGCAAAGGCGTAGCCCAGGCAGGGGAAGGCGTCCAGGTCCGGGGCCTCGAAGGTGAGCCTGCCCAGGGCGGCCAGGTCCAGGGGGGCCAGGGGCAGGGGCAGCCGGCGCGGATAGGCCAGGGCGTAGGCGATGGCGATGCGCATGTCCGGCGGCCCGAGCTGGGCTAGCAGGGAGCGGTCCTCGTACTCCACCAGGGAGTGCACGATGCTCTGGGGGTGCACCACCACCTCGATGGCCTCGGCCGGCAGGCCGAAGAGATGGTGGGCCTCGATGACCTCCAGGCCCTTGTTCATGAGGGTGGCGGAGTCGATGGAAATCTTGGCGCCCATGCTCCAGTTGGGATGGGCCAGGGCCTGCTCCCGGGTGACCTGGGCCAGCTCGGCCCGGGTGCGGCCGCGGAAGGGGCCGCCCGAGGCGGTGAGGATGAGTCGGCGCACCGCGTGCCCGTCGTGCCCGGCCAGGGCCTGGAACAGGGCGTTGTGCTCGCTGTCCACGGGCAGGATGCTCCCGCCGGAGTCGGCGCAGGCCCGGCGGAACAGGTCCCCGGCCAGGACCAGGGCCTCCTTGTTGGCCAGGGCGATGCGCTTGCCGCACCGCGCCGCGGCCAGGGCCGGGGCCAGGCCGGCGGCGCCCACCTGGGCGGCCAACACCATGTCCGCCTCGGCCAGGGTGGCCAGGGCCACGTACCCTTCCGGCCCTACCAGGATCTCCGGGGCGTAGCCCGCGGGCAGCAGGGCGCGCACCGTGTCGGCAACGGCCTCGTCCAGCACCCCGAGCAGGGGCGGCCGGAAGGCGCGGGCCTGCTCGGCCAGGCGCACCGCGTTGCGCGCTCCGGCCAGGGCCAGCACATCGAACTGCTCCGGGTTGTCGGCCACCACCTTGAGCGCGCTCACCCCGATGGACCCGGTGGAGCCGAGCAGCACCAGGCGGCGGGGGAAGTCGGCCAAGGCCGGCAGGCGGGAGATGTAGGAGGCGGTCACGGGATGGTTGGTCTCTTGTCCGGGAATCGGCGCATGGTACGCGTTTCCCGGTAGGCTGGCAACGCGCCTAGCGGGCGAAGAAGTCGAACAGCGCGTCCAGCCCGGCGTACACCGGCACGGCCAGGAGCAGGCTGTCGATGCGGTCCAGGATGCCGCCGTGCCCGGGCAGCAGCGTGCCCGAGTCCTTGACCCCCAGGCGGCGCTTGAGCGCGGACTCGAAGAAGTCCCCGAACTGGGCCGCCAGGTTGAGCGCGCCGCCCAGCAGCACCCACATCCACCAGGGCCGGCCCGCGCCCGCCCCGCTCAGCAGGTATTCGTCGATGGCGTCCATGACCAGGCAGAGCAGGACGGTGGCGGCCATGCCGCCCAGGCTGCCCGCCCAGGTCTTCTTGGGGCTCACCTCGGGCCAGACCTTGGGCCCGCCCACCAGGGAGCCCGCATAGTACGCGCCCACGTCCGCGGCGATGACCGAGAGCAGGACCAGAATGACCTCGATGGCCTTCATCCGGGTCACGAAGGAGAGCTGGAGCGGCAGGTAGAGCAGGCCGGCCACGAACACCCCGGCCAGGGGGTAGCCGGTGTCCTCGGATTGGGGGGGCTCGGGGCCGGTCTCCGGCTCGTCGCAGTTCTTGGCGCAGGAAGCGTAGCGCAGCAGGAAGCGCAGGTTGGCCACCCAGTGCCCGGCCATGACCGCGGCCAGCATGCCCCAGGGGTTCATGGCCCGGGCCGCGGTGAGGATGGTCAGGCCCAGCAGCACCCCGGCCACCTTGTAGCCCACGAAGCGCTCCCGCCAGAAGAGCGTGTAGAACTCCCACAGCCCCAGGCAGGACACCGCGGCCAGGACCGCATACTCGAACACCCCCCGCACGCTGACCGCCACGGCCAGGATGGGCAGGAGCACCAGGGCGGTGGTGATGCGTTGCTTGTGGGAGGGATTCATGGGGCGGTCCGGTTCAAGGGGAAGTACCCGGTTGCCGCGCGCTGCGCAAGAGACACCCTACTCCGACGCCCCGAAGCGGCGGCCGCGGGCGGCGAACTCGGCGAGGGCGCGGTGCAGCTCCTCCTTGCCGAAGTCCGGCCACAGGGTCTCGGTGAAGTAGAACTCGGCGTAGGCCGCCTGCCAGAGCAGGAAGTTGGACAGCCTGAGCTCGCCCGAGGTGCGGATGATGAGGTCCGGGTCGGGCTGGCCCGCGGTGTAGAGCCGGGCGGCGAAGGCGTCCTCGGTGAGGGCCGCGGGGGCCGTGCCTTCGGAGATGAGCTTGCGGCAGGCCCGCACCAGCTCGTCCCGGCCCGAGTAGTTGAGGGCCAGGTTGAGCACCATGCTGTGGCAGTCGGCGCTCTTCTTGAGGGCGTGCTTGATGGCGGTGCGGGTGGCGAGCGGCAGCTCGTCCAGCTCGCCCAGGATATTCAGGCGAATGTCCTGCTCCACCAGGGAGGCCAGCTCCCGGTTCAGGAAGCGGACCAACAGGTCGAACAGGAAGCGCACCTCGTCCTGGGGCCGCCGCCAGTTCTCCTTGGAGAAGGTGTAGAGGGTGACGTGGCCGATGCCAAGGGCGCGGCACTCGGTGACCAGGGCCTTGGCCGCCTCGGTGCCCGCGGCGTGGCCGTCGGACCGCGACAGGCCGCGGGCCTTGGCCCAGCGGCCGTTGCCGTCCATGATCACCGCCAGGTGGCGGGGCAGGACCTCGAAGGTAGTCGTCTCGTCGCTCATGGTTCCATCATCCGCGGCACGGCCCCTGAACCACAGGAAGCTGGTGGCGGAGGCCGCTCCCGCAGGCCGTTCAAAAACCGCGAGGGCTAGGCGCGAGTTCTCGCCGGGACCGAAGCGTATACGGACATACGTGAGGGTCCGGCGAGGACGAGCAACGCCGCCATCGCGGGATTTTCAACGGCCTGCTATATCTCCATGATTTCCTTTTCCTTGGCCGCCAGGGCGGCGTCGGCCTTGGCGATCATGGCGTCGGTGAGCTTCTGCACCTCGGTCTGGCCGTGGTGCTGCTCGTCCTCGGTGATGGCCTTGTCCTTGGCCTTCTTCTTGAGGGCCTCGTTGGCGTCGCGGCGCACGTTGCGGACGGCGACCCGGGCCTCCTCGGTGTAGCGCTTGGCCACCTTGGCCAGGTCCTTGCGGCGCTCCTCGGTCAGGGGCGGGATGTTGATGCGAATGATCTTGCCGTCGTTGACCGGGTTCAGGCCCAGGTCCGACTTCTGGATGGCTTTCTCCACCGCGGAAAAGGCGTTGCGGTCCCAGGGCTGGATGGCCACGGTCCGGCTGTCCGGCACGGACACCGAAGCGATCTGCTGCAGGGGGGTGGGGGTGCCGTAGTACTCCACGCTGAGGTCCTCCACCAGAGAGGTGGAGGCGCGGCCGGTGCGCAGCTTGGAGAACTCCCGATCCAGGGACTCCAGGGCCTTGTTCATCCGGGTTTTGCAGTCGTTGAGCACGCTTTGCATGGCTAATCTCCTCCTTGCACGATGGTGCCCACATCCTCGCCCAGGAGCACTTTCTTGATGTTGCCCGGGGTGAAGAGGTTGAAGACCACGATGGGCTGGTTGTTGTCCATGGCCAGGGAAGTGGCCGTGGCGTCCATGACCGCCAGCCGGCCGGAGAGCACGTCCAGGTAGGTGAGGCGCTTGAAGAACTTGGCGTCGGGGTGCTTCTTCGGGTCCTTGTCGTAGACCCCGTCCACCTTGGTGGCCTTGAGGATGGCTTGGGTGTGCAGCTCCGCCGCGCGCAGGGCCGCGGCGGTGTCGGTGGTGAAGTAGGGGTTGCCGGTGCCCGCGGCGCAGATGACCACCCGGCCCTTCTCCAGGTGGCGCACGGCGCGGCGGCGGATGTAGGGCTCGCACACCTCGCGCATGGTGATGGCGCTCATGACCCGGGTTTGGATGCCCTGCTTCTCCAGGCCGTCCTGGACCGCCAGCGAGTTCATGACCGTGGCCAGCATGCCCATGTAGTCGCCCTGGGCGCGGTCCATGCCCTTGGCCGAGGCGGCCATGCCCCGGAAGATGTTCCCGCCGCCGATGACCAGGGCCACCTGGGCGCCCAGGCGCACCACCTCGGCGATCTCGGCGCAGAACCCGGACACGGTGCCGGGATCGATGCCGTAGGGCTCGGGTCCGGCCAGGGCCTCGCCGGAGAGCTTGAGCAGCACGCGGGTGTAGCGAAGCGCCATGGTGCCTCCTGGGCGGTTGCGTTGCTTCAAAAAAAACGGGCCTTGCGGCCCGTTTTTTTCCTTGGGGCCTAGCCCTCGGCGTCTTCGCCCAGGACCATCCGCACGAAGCGGCCGATCTGGATGTTCTCGCCGAGCACCGCGATGAGCTCGTTGAGCATGTCCTTGATCTTGACCTTGTCGTCCTTGATGAAGCCCTGCTCCATGAGGCAGGCCTCCTGGTAGAACTTCTTGATGCGGCCTTCCACGATCTTCTCGGCGATGGCCTCGGGCTTGCCCTCTTCCATGGCCTGGGCCTTGTAGATGGCCTTCTCGCGCTCCAGCAGGTCGGCGGGGACCTGCTCGGGGGTCACGCACACCGGGGAGGCGGCGGCCACCTGCATGGAGAGGTCCTTGGCAAAGGCCAGGAACTTTTCGTTGCGGGCCACGAAGTCGGTCTCGCACTTGAGCTCCACCAGCACGGCGATCTTGCCGTTGGAGTGGACGTAGCAGCCGATGTGGCCCTCGGAGGTGGCGCGGCCGGCCTTCTTGGCGGCCTTGGCCAGGCCCTTCTCGCGCAGCCAGTCCACGGCCTTGTTGGCATCGCCGCCGGCGGCCTCCAGGGCCTTCTTGCAATACATCATGCCCGCGCCGGTCTTGTCGCGCAGGGCCTTCACGTCGCTCGCGGAAATGGACATCTAGGCTTCCTCCTCGGCAATGTCGGCGGCAGTGTCGTCGGCGGCCTCTTCGGCGGCAGGCGCGGCGGCCGGGGCGGCCTTGGCCTCGGGCTTGTCACCCGTGGCGATGGCGGTCTCCTTGAGCTTGGCCCCGCCCTCCATGCAGGCGTCGGCCATGGCCGAGACAAAGAGCTTGATGGCCCGGATGGCGTCGTCGTTGCCCGGGATCACGTAGTCGATGACGTCGGGGTCGCAGTTGGTGTCCACCACGGCCACCAGCGGGATGCCCAGCTTGCGGCATTCCTGCACCGCGATCTCCTCGCGCTTGGGGTCGATGATGAAGGCCGCCGCGGGCAGGCCCTCCATGTTCTTGATGCCGCCCAGGGCGTTGTTCAGCTTGGCCACCTCGCGGCCCATCATCACGATTTCCTTCTTGGGGAACTTGTTGATGGTGCCGTCCTCGAACATGGCCTCCAGCTTCTTGAGGCGCTCGATGCTCTTGCGGATGGTGACGAAGTTGGTGAGGGTGCCGCCCATCCAGCGGTGGGTGACGAAGAACTGCCCGGCGCGCTCGGCCTCGGCCTTCACGGCCTCCTGGGCCTGGCGCTTGGTGCCCACGAAGATCACCTTGCCGCCCTTGGCCACGGTGTCGGCCACGAAGTCGTGCGCCTTCTGGAACAGCTTGACCGTCTGCTGCAGGTCGATGATGTGGATGCCGTTGCGGGCCCCGAAGATGAAGGGCCGCATCTTGGGATTCCAGCGGCGGGTCTGGTGCCCGAAGTGGACACCGGTCTCAAGCATCTGCTTCATGTTCACGTACGCCATAACTCCTCCTTAGGGTTGTTCCTCCACCCCAGCCGCGTGAACGCCCGCCCAACCCTGCTGCGCAGGGCACCCGGCGGGCCGGCCGGAGTGTGCGATTTTGGAAACCGGTGCCTTTTACGCGAAAGCGCCGGGGTTGGCAAGAGGGGAGGGAGGGACCGTCGGAACCTCCAGGCCGCGGGCCGCGGCGGCTACTGCACGGTCTCGGGCGGCTCCGGGGCGGAGGCGGCGCCTTCGGCCTGGACCGGGTTGGTGAGCCGGCCCACCCCGGCGATGTCCACCACCACCTCGTCGCCCGGGACCAGGGGGCCGATGCCCGCGGGGGTGCCGGTGTACAGCAGATCGCCCGGGAACAGGGTCATGATCCGGGACACGAAGCTGATGAGGAAATGGGGGTGGAAGGCCATGTCCGCGGTGTTGCCGCGCTGGCGCACCTGGCCGTTGACCGTGGTGGTGAGTTCCAGGTTCCCGGGGTCGGGCACCTCGGTCTCGATCCAGGGTCCGACCGGGGCAAAGGTGTCGAAGCCCTTGGCCCGGGCGAAGAGCCCGTCCTTCTTCTGGAGGTCGCGGGCGGTGACGTCGTTGCCGCAGGTCCAGCCGAAGACCGCGTCCTTGGCCTCCTCGGACGTGATGTTGCGGCACTTGCGGCCGATGACCGCCACCAGCTCGCCCTCGTAGTCCACCCGGCCCACGCCGGCGGGGATCACGATGGGGTCGCGGAAGCCCACCACCGCGGAAGGCGGCTTGAAGAAGATGAGCGGCTCGTCGGGCATGGACATCCCGATCTCCTCCGCGTGCTTGCGGTAGTTCATGCCCACGCACACGATCTTGGTGGGCACGGACAGGGGCAGGAGCTGGGCCTCCTCGATGGGCACCGGCGCGGTGATGCCCTTGGACGGGTCCAGGCAGTGGAGCTTGCCGCCCTCGATGCGGGCATAGAAGGCGATATTGCGGTACTGCGCGCGGATGATCTGCATGGAGTCTGCTCCCGAGTGCCCTTGGCGGGCGAAGTCCGGGCATGCTATCAGCCCCGGGCAGCGGTGTCTAATGCCGCCGCCTGGGAAAATCTGTTGCCAGGGATGGCTCCCCACTATATCGGAGCAGAAAATGCGTGACGCATCCATGGCGCAGTCACGCTTCCCTGCACACCCCAAGGAGGTGGCCATGTCCGTCAAGCTGCCCAAGCAGTTCCAGAAACTGTCCCAGGAATTCCCCGGGGTCCTCGCCGCCCTGGAGGCCCTGGGCAAGTCCGCGTCCAAGGGCCCCCTGCCCGCCAAGGTGGTGGAGCTCATCAAGCTGGGGGCCGCCGCGGCCATGCGTTCCGAGGGCTCGGTGCACAGCCACGCCCACCGGGCCATGGCGGCCGGGGCCACCGCGGCCGAGGTGCGGCACGCCCTCATCGCGCTGACCTCCACCATCGGCTTTCCCCAGGCCTCGGCAGCCCTGTCCTGGGTCGGCGACCTGATGGAGGCCAAGCCCGCCGCCCCCAGGAAGGCCCCGGCCAAGAAGGCCGCGCCCAAGGCCAAGGCTCCGGCCAAGAAGGCGGCCGCCCCCAAGAAGACCAGGCCCAAGGCCGCCAAGAAGGCGGCCAAGCCCAAGGCCTAGGCCCCGGCCGCGGCCCTTCTGGAATCCGGCCGGGAGCCCGCGTCCCGGCTGAATACTTCCCGACTCTCGACCAGGCCCGCAAAGTGGGCTATGGTCGAGGGTGCGGGTTGATTCCGCCCGCGGCCACCCCGGCTGCGGGCGCAGGGACCAGAGTAGTTTCCCATGCCGCCCAAGAAACGAGAAATCATCGTCATCACCAAGCCTTCCGAGGACCACGCCTCGCCGCATGGCGGGAGCTGGAAGGTGGCCTACGCGGACTTCGTGACCGCGCTCATGGCCCTGTTCCTGCTCCTGTGGCTTCTCATGGCGCTGAAGCCCCAGCAGAAGGCCCAGCTCTCCATGTTCTTCCGCAGCCCGGACGTGCCCATCAAGGAGTCCAAGGACGGCGTGCCGGTGCTTGGCGAGGTGGTGGACTCCACCACCCTGGTCAAGCGCATGCCCCCCAGCCAGAAGACCCAACTGGCGGTGGCCGGCAAGATCAAGGCCATCCTGCAGAAGGACTCCCAGATCATGGAGGGCGCCGGGGTGCGGGTGGACCAGGAGGGCGTGTCCATGGC
>JAEXTU010000316.1 GCA_023453335.1 Pseudomonadota bacterium
CCAGAGCCTGCTCCTGGCCCGGGACCTGGCCCGGGCGCACGGCCTGACCCTTGACGCCGCGGCCCTGGCCCGGGTGCGGGACACCCCGCCCCAGGCCCGGCTGGCCGGGGAGGCGCGGCGGGAGAACATCCGCCGGGCCTTTGCCGCGGACCCCGCCCGGGTGGACGGCCATGGGGTGCTCCTGGTGGACGACGTGATGACCACCGGCGGCACCCTGGAGGAGGCCTGCCTGGCCCTGCTCCGCGCCGGGGCGCGCAGCGTGGACGTCCTGGCCCTGGCCCGGACCCCGCGAACCTGAACACATGATTAAATAGTTCTTGTACTGGGTCGCGGGAATCGGCTAGACTCCCGATGTGGTGTCTCCAACCCGCGCGGTCCAAAGGATCTCACGTGGATAAGAACAAGTCGGGGTGCAGCCCGGAGCAGGGCACCTGCATCTACAGCGCCGAGAGCCCCCTGTGCCGCATGCTGGCGGAGTCCGGGGTTCCCGGAGACACCCGCTGGCACACCCTCATCTTCACCCTGCGCGGCCTGGAGCACGATCCCTCCCTGTCCCTGCGCCAGAAGGCTGAGCTCCAGGAGCTGGTGCTGGACGTGCTCCGGGACCGGGACTTCAGCGAGGCCCGGCTGCGCGAGGCCATGGAGACCAAGGAGCGCATCGTGTCCGCGCCCTACCGGGAGAAGCTGGCCGCCCTGGTGCGGGAGTCCGCGGCCATGGTCAAGGAGTTCGGCGAGCTCCTGGGCCGGCGTACCGGCGATGTGCAGGGCCTGGAGTCCGCGACCCTGGAGGCGGTGCAGAGCGGCCTGCCCACCGAGGAGATGGTGGCCACCCTGCGCAAGCACTTCCGCGCCCTGGTGGACAACCTTCAGCACGACGCCAACGAGCTGCAGCGCCTGGCCACCACCGACCCCCTCACCGGGCTCAAGAACCGGCGCGCCTTCGACGCCATCATGGAGGAGCGGCGGCAGGCCTTCCGGGACAGCGGGGAGGGCACCGCCCTCATCATGCTGGACATCGACCACTTCAAGGCCGTGAACGACACCTACGGCCACCAGATCGGGGACAAGCTGCTCAAGGCTATGGCCGACCGGCTCATGCAGACCCTGGCCAAGAGCGGGGTGCCCGGGGCCGCGGCCGCCCGCTACGGCGGCGAGGAGTTCGCGGTGATCCTGCCCGGCCTGGGCCGGGGCCGGGGGTCCAAGGTGGCCGAGGACCTGCGCCAGGCCGTGGAGCGCTTCAGCTTCGTGGTGCGGACCATGGAGGGCGAGGTGCTCAAGAAGAACCTCAAGGTCTCGGTGAGCGTGGGGGTGGGCGCGGTGCGGCCGGACTTCACCACGGGCTTCGTGAACCGGCTCATCGACGCCGCGGACAGCGCGCTTTTGGCCGCCAAGAACGCCGGCCGCAACCTGGTCATCGTTGCGCCCGATTGATCCCGGCATTTTTTCGGGACGGGGGCTTGACTTCCTGCCCAAAGTTCGGGTATCTGGCCTGTCTCTTTTGGAGGAACCGACATGTACGCTATTGTTGAGACCGGCGGCAAGCAGATCCGTGTGGAAGAAGGCCGCTCCATCAAGGTCGAGAAGCTTCCCGCCGAGGCCGGCGCGGAGGTGGTGCTGGATAAGGTCCTGCTGCTGGATGCCGGCGGCGCTCCCAAGATCGGCGCGCCCTTCGTGGCCGGCGCCAAGGTCACCTGCCAGGTGGTCGAGCACGGTCGCGACAAGAAGATCGTGGTCTTCAAGAAGAAGCGCCGCAACGACTACAAGAAGAAGCAGGGCCACCGCCAGGAATTCACCACCCTGAAGATCACCGGCATTTCGGCCTAGCTCAAGGAGACACACCATGGCTCACAAGAAAGCAGGCGGCAGTTCCCGCAACGGCCGCGACAGCGCCGGACAGCGCCGCGGCGTCAAGAGGTTCGGCGGCCAGGAAGTGCTGGCCGGCAACATCCTGGTGCGCCAGTGCGGCACCAAGTTCCACCCCGGCCAGCACGTGGGTTTGGGCAGGGACTACACCCTGTTCGCCCTGGTGGACGGCGTGGTGAAGTTCGAGAAGTACATGCGCAAGAAGCGGGTCCTCACCCGCGTCCACGTGGTCCCGGCCGCGGCGTAACCGCGCCCGGCACACAGCATCTTCAGGGGTGGAAGGCCGGGGCCTTCCACCCTTTTTCTTTGGAGCACGACATGCGATTCGTTGACGAGGCCTCCATCACCGTGCGCGCCGGCAAGGGCGGGCATGGCTGCGTCTCCTTCCGGCGGGAGAAGTTCGTGCCCCGCGGGGGGCCGGACGGCGGCGACGGCGGGGACGGCGGCAGCGTCATCCTGGAGGCCGACGCGCGCCTGCTCACCCTCTACGACTTCCGGCACCGGCGGGTGTACGAGGCCCAGAGCGGCCGGCCCGGCATGGGGGCCCAGTGCTTCGGCCCGGCCGGCGACGACCTGGTGGTGGGGGTGCCGGTGGGCACCCTGGTGTACGTTGCGGCCGAGGACGGGACCGAGACCCTGGCCGCGGACCTGGACGTGCCCGGCAAACGCCTGGTGGCGGCCAAGGGCGGCCGCGGCGGCAAGGGCAACGAGCATTTCAAGACCGCCACCATGCGCACCCCCCGCTTTGCCCAGCCCGGCGAGCCCGGGGAGGAGAAGCGCCTGCGCCTCTCCCTGAAAATCCTGGCCGACGTGGGGCTGCTGGGCCTGCCCAACGCGGGCAAGTCCACCCTCATCGCCGCCATCTCCCGGGCCAAGCCCAAGATCGCGGCCTACCCCTTCACCACGCTCACCCCCAACCTGGGGGTGCTGGAGGACGACCGGGGCGAGCGCATGGTGGTGGCGGACATCCCCGGGCTCATCGAGGGCGCACACGCCGGGGCCGGCCTGGGCCACCAGTTCCTCAAGCATGTGGAGCGCACCCGCTTCCTGGTCCACCTGGCCTCGGCCGAGGATCTGGACGCTGACAATCCCTGGGCCGCCTTCGCCCTGCTCGACGAGGAGCTGGCCCTCTACAGCCCGGAGCTGGCGGCCAAGCCCCAGATCCGGGTGGTGAACAAGGCCGACCTGCTCGCGCCCGAGACCCTCAAGAAGCTCACCTCCCGCGCCCGGCGGCTGAAAAAGCCGGTGCGCTTCATCTCCGCCCTGCGCGGGGATGGGGTGGAGGCCTTGGTGGACGAGATGTGGGCGCGGCTCAACCAGGCCCGGGCTGCCCAGGACGGGCAGTAGCCGGGGCGCAGGGGGACGGGCATGGACTGGCGGGAGGAGCGGGCGGCGGCCCTGGCCGCGGCCAGGCGGGTGGTGGTCAAGGTGGGCAGCGCGGTGCTGGCCGGGCCGGAGGGCCTGGACAGCGAGGTGATCGACGACCTGGCCGCCCAGATCGCCGGCCTGCACGGCCGGGGCCTGGACGTGGTCCTGGTTTCCTCCGGGGCGGTGGCCGCGGGCCGGCGGGTGGTGGGCGTCGCCACCCGGGACCTGCCCTCGCGCCAGGCCGCCTCGGCCGTGGGCCAGAGCCGGCTCATGCACGCCTGGGACCAGGCCTTCGGCTCGCGCGGCATCGTCACCGCCCAGGTGCTGCTCACCCACGACGGCCTGGAGATGCGCGACCGGTTCCTCAACGCCCTCAACACGTTCCGCACCCTGCTCTCCTGGCGGGCGGTGCCGGTGGTCAACGAGAACGACACCGTGGCCGTGCAGGAGCTGGTCTTCGGGGACAACGACACCCTGGCCAGCCTGGTGCTCAACGTGGTGGAGGCGGACCTGCTGGTCAGCCTCACCTCGGCCCGGGGGGTCTTCGACTGCAACCCGGCCGAGCACCCCGGGGCCGAACCCCTGTCCTGCATCGAGGACATCGCCGGCCTGGACGTGGAGGGGGTGTGCTCGGGCAAGACCGCGGACGGCTCGGGCGGCATGTACGCCAAGCTCCTGGCCGCGCGCCGCGCGGCCCAACTGGGGGTGCCCACCCTGATCCTGGCCGGCCGCGAGCCCCAGGCCATGGCCCGGGCCTTTGCCGGCGAGGACCTGGGCACCTGGGTGCGGCCCGGGGCCAGGAAGATTTCCCGCCGCAAGTTCTGGATGGCCTACAACAACAAGCCCGCGGGCACGGTGGTGGTGGACGCGGGCGCGGCGCGCGCCCTGCGCGAGCGCGGCAAGAGCCTGCTCCCCGCCGGCATCCGGGCGGTGGAGGGGGAGTTCGAGCCCGGTTCCCTGGTGCGCATCGTGGATGAGGCCGGCGCGGCGGTGGGCGTGGGGCTCACCAACTACGGGGCGGGGGACCTGGCCAAGATCATGGGCAAGCACAGCTCCCAGATCGAGGGGGTGCTCGGCCAGTGCGCCTACCCCGAGGCCGTGCACCGCGACGACCTGCTCCTGGACGCGGCCATCTGAGGCACTCTCCCCTTTTGCCGGGAGGTTCGGGAGCGCCTGAAATTCCGGCCGTTCTCCCTTCCCTTTCCGGCATCGTTTGGTATAGTCCAATCAGCAGGGTCCGGGCTTGCCGCCCGGGCCGGCAATCCGGTTCCCAGCGAGGCGTGGCGTGGAGCGACACATCCGGGTCCTGGTGGGCGAGCCCCATCCCCCGACCCTGGCCATCATCCGGAAGATCCTGGCGGACAACGGCTACACCAAGGTGGTGGGCGCCGCCGATCCGGCGGGCGTGGTGCGGGCCATCCGGAACGTGGAGGCGGACGTGGCCCTGCTGGACTGGAAGCTGGTGGAGCCCGGCCACTACAAGCTCCTGGACGAGATCGTGCTGGATGCGCGCAGCTTCAACCTGCCCATCCTGCTCATGGGCGCCGGCGCGCCCATGGGCCAGGTCGAGGAGGCCCTGCGCCTGGGCGCCCGCGACTACCTGAACAAGCCCTTCACCGCCTACGTGCTCATGGTCCGCCTGGAAAAGGCCCTGTACGGCCCGCCCCGGCCCCGCAAGAAGGCCGAGGCCGACGGGGCGGAGGCCGCCGCAGCCACCGCCGACACCGCCGCGGCCGAGCCGGCCCTGCCCAAGTCCGAGGCGGTGCAGCGGGAAGAGGCCCGGGCCCGGGCCACCTTCCTCAAGGGCTACGAATACCTGCGCTTGCGCAAGTGGGACAAGGCCGTGTCCATGTTCGCCGCGTCGCTCAAGCTCCAGATGCTCTTCCCCGAGGCCTACAAGGGCCTGGCCGAGGCCTTCCGCGGCAAGGCCGACCTGGAGCGCTCCAGCCAGTTCATGAGCAAGGCCGCCGAGACCCTGGTCTGGCTGGACCGGGACGAGGAGGCCGCCAGCCTCTACGAGCACGCCCGCAAGATCGACCCCAAGGCGGCCAACCCCTTCAAGACCGTGGCCGACCACCTGAAGGCCCAGAAGACCCCGCAGCAGGTGATGCGCCTGTACGAGCGGGCGGCCCGCGCCGCGCCCAAGGACCCCGACGTGGCCGTGGACCTGGCCCGGGCCTACGTGGAGACCGGGCAGCCCGAGCGCGCGGCCCGGGTGCTCCAGCCGGTGCTGGCCGAGGCCGACGTGCCCGAAGACCTGCGCGGCATCTTCCTCTCCATCGCCGGCGAGGAGCGGCTCTCGGGCAAGAAGCTGGAGATCCTGGGCGTGGTGGGCGCGGGCGACGGCCAGGAGAAGCGCCGCTTCCTGCGCGTGCCCCTGGCCGACTACGCGGCCACCATGCCGCGCTCGGTGGAGAACTTCCCGGTGGTGGACCTCTCGGTCACCGGCATCGGGTTCAAGCCCTCGGGCGAGAAGTTCGAGGAGGGCCAGGAAGTCACCTTCGACCTGGTGACCATGGGCGACTCCCGGGCCCGCAAGGTCCAGGCGGTGGTGCGCCGGGTGGGGGCCGCGGTCATCGGCTGCGAGTTCGTGCACCTCACCGAGAAGCAGGCCGAGGCCATCGCCCGCATCCTGCCCCCCAAGGCCCTGCCCGGGGAGGAAGAGTAGGGCGGGGGAGGCTGGAGGTCGGCCAGGTTGTTTTTTGGTAGGGGCGGGTTGGGGG
>JAEXTU010000334.1 GCA_023453335.1 Pseudomonadota bacterium
CTTGAGCCGGGCCATGATGCGGCCGGTGTTGGCGGTGCGGTTGGGGCCGGACGCGCCCACCACGGACATGGTGGCGGCCACGGCCGGGTGCTTGGCCACCAGGTCGGCCAGGAGCTTCTGGCGCTCCTTCATGGCCGGGAAGGAGATACCCTCGTCGGCTTCCGTGGAGATGATGAGCTGGCCGGTGTCCTCGCTGGGCAGGAAGCCCTTGGGGATGTGGGTGAAGAGCCAGGCGGTGCCGGCCAGCAGCGCCAGGGAGCCCAGGAACACGGCCAGGCGGTGGCGCACGGTCAGGCGCAGGGTGATCTCGTAGAATTTCCGGGTGGCCTGGAAGAACCCCTCGGAGAAGCGGTGGAAGGCCGAGTCGCTCTCCCTGGGCGCGCTCCTGAGCATGGTGCGGCAGAGCAGGGGGGTCAGCGACAGGGACACGAAGCCGGAGATGAGGATGGAGACCATGATGGTCACCGCGATCTCGTTGAAGAGCCGGCCCACCACCCCGCCCATGAAGAGCACCGGGAGGAACACCGCGGCCAGGGACAGGGTCATGGACACGATGGTGAAGCTGATCTCCCGGGAGCCGTCGAACACCGCGGCCAGGGGGGACTGGCCGGCCTCCATGTGGCGCACCACGTTCTCCAGCATGACGATGGCGTCGTCCACCACGAAGCCCAGCGACAGGGTGAGCGCCATGAGGGAGATGTTGTCCAGGGAGAACCCGGCCAGGTACATGGCCGCGAAGGTGCCCACGATGGACATGGGCAGGGCCAGGCTGGGGATGATGGTGGCGCGCAGGTTGCGCAGGAACAGGAAGATGACCAGGACCACCAGGCCGATGGCCAGGTACAGGGTGACCTTCACGTCCTCCACCGAGGCGCGGATGGACTCGGAGCGGTCGTAGAGGGTCTGGATCTCCACCGAGGCGGGGATCTGGGCGCGCAACTCGGGCAGGATCTCCTTGACCGCGTCCACGATGCGCACGGTGTTGGACCCGGGCTGGCGCTGGATGGCCAGGACGATGGAGGGGGTGCTGTTGAACAGGTTCTCCCGCTTGTTGTTCTCCACGCTGTCCAGGACCTGGCCCAGGTCGGCCAGGCGCACCGGGGCCCCGCCGCGCCAGGCCACCACCAGGGGGCGGTAGGCTGGGGCGTTCTGCAGCTGGTTGTCGGTGCGCACGGTGTACTCGCGCTGCGGCCCGGCGACCGTGCCGGTGGGCAGGAGCACGTTGCCGTTCTTGACCGCGGCGGCCACCTCGTCCACCCCGATGTCGCGCGAGGCCAGGGCGTCGGGGTCCAGCTGGATGCGCACCGCGTACTTCTGGGACCCGTACACGTTGACCTGGGCCACGCCGCTCACCATGGAGATGCGCTGGGCCATGAGGTTCTCGGCGTACTCGGTCACGTCGGACAGGGGCAGGATGGGCGAGGTCACCGCCAGGTAGAAGATGGGGGTGTCGGCCGGGTTGACCTTGCGGAACGAGGGCAGGGTGTCCAGGTCGTCGGGCAGGTTGCGCATGGCCGAGGTGATGGCCCGCTGCACGTCCAGGGCCGCGGCGTCCAGGTTGCGGTCCAGGGCGAACTGCATGGTGACCCGGGTGGCGCCCAGGTAGTTGGAGGAGGACATGGCCTCCAGGCCGGCGATGGTGGAGAACTCCTTCTCCAGGGGGGTGGCCACCGAGGAGGCCATGGTGTCCGGGCTGGCCCCGGGCATGGTGGCGGTGACCTCGATGGTGGGGAAGTCCACGTTGGGCAGGTCGGACACCGGCAGGCGGGCGTAGCCCATGAGGCCGAAGAGCAGGATGGCGGCCATGACCAGGGTGGTCATGACCGGCCGCTCGATGAAGATGCGGGAGAAGTTCACGGCTTGGCCCCTTCCGCCGGGGCGGGCTTGGCGGGCGTGCCGCCCTTGGGCGCGCCCTTGTCCGCCGGGGCGTCGCCGGCCTGGCCGGTCTTGAGGCTCACCGGCGCGCCCGGGGTGAGCAGCAGGTAGCCGTCCACCACCACCTTCTCACCCGGCGTCAGGCCGCTCTTCACCACGGTGAAGCCCTCGTCGCTGGGTCCGGTCTCCAGCTGGCGCAGGTCCGCGGTGTTGTCCGCGGCCACCACGTAGACGTAGGGGCCCTTGATGCCGGTCTGCACCGCGGCCGAGGGGGCCAGCACCGCGTTCTTGAGGGTGTCCAGGCGCACCGAGACGCGGGCGAACTGGCCGGGCCAGAGCCGGCCGTCGGCGTTGGGGAACTCGGCCTTGAGCCGGATGGTGCCGGTGGCGCGGTCCACGGAGTTGTCCATGGAGTCCAGGCGGCCGACGACCGGGTTGGCCTCCTCGCCGGCGGGCAGGGCCTGCACCGAGACCTGGCCCTCGCGCATGCGGCGGGCGATGTCCGGCAGGTTCTGCTCGGGCACGGAAAAGGCCACGGAGATGGGCCGGACCTGCCTGATGACCACCAGGTCGCGGTCGTCGTTGGCCTTGATCACGTTGCCCTCGTTGACCTTGACCTCGCCCACCACCCCGGCGATGGGGGAGCGGATGGCGGCGTTGTCCAGGTCCAGGCGGGCCTTCTCCAGCTGGGCCTCGTAGAGGCGGATGGAGGCGCGCAGGGACTCGGCGTCGGTCTTGGCCTGGTCGTACTCCTGCTGGCTGATGACCGCGCGCTCCTTGAGGTCGGTGGAGCGGGCCAGGTCGGTGACGGCCTTGGCCAGGAGCACGGTGTTGCGGTCGATCTGGGCCCTGGCCTCGGCCATGGCCGCGGCAAAGGGCCGGGGGTCGACCTGGAAGAGCATGTCCCCGGCCTTGACCTCCTGGCCGTCGCGCACGAACTGCTTGACGATGAGCCCGCCCACCTGGGTCTTCACGCTCACCGAGGCAGCGGCCTGCACCGCGCCCACCGCGGTGAGCCGCAGCGGCAGGTCGCGCTGCACCACCTCGGCCACCGCCACCGGGGCGGGGCGCTTCTTGGGGCCGGACTTGTCGGCGCCGCCGTCGGAGCCGCAGCCGGCCAGGGCCAGGGCGGACAGCAGGACCAGGGGCAGGATATATTTCGGCGCCGGGCTGGGCATGGGAGGTCCTCGGGAACGGCCGGGACGGCCGGGGCTGGAGTGGGGAGCGGGGGATTCCGCCGAGGGCGCATTGTAGAAGCCGCGGCGCAACCCAGTCAACGTTACGGACGGCTACTTGTTGCTTGCGTAACCTTATGGCGGCTAAGTAGTCATTCCTTGCCTGAAAGCAATGGCCGGCCAATTTCGTGACGATACCGGGCCTGACCCGGGGTCAGGCGGGGAGCGCGGGGCCAGGCGAAAGCCCGGGGTCAGGCGGAAGCCCTGGGACGGGTGGGAAGGCCTTGCCCAAATCCCGGGTTGGGGCCACAACCAGGCTGGCCCGCGTGCGGGCCGGGAGGCGACATGCGTGTACTGGACGCGGATGCGACCCGGGCAGCCCTGCCCTACGTGGGCCTGGCCCAGGCCCT
Organism: Pseudomonadota bacterium; assembly: GCA_023453335.1. Lineage (GTDB taxonomy): Bacteria > Desulfobacterota > Desulfovibrionia > Desulfovibrionales > Desulfovibrionaceae > UBA6814. The sequence continues at coordinate 3,461 of JAEXTU010000334.1, forward strand.
GGCCGGGGCGCTGGCGCGCTGGAAGGCCGGGGCGGTGGCCGCGCCGCCCCGGCAGCGCCTGGCCCTGCCCGGGGGCGGGGTGCTGCTGGTCATGCCCGCGGCCGGGGAACGGCTGGCCGTGGTCAAGGCCATCGGGGTCTGCCCGGGCAACCCGGCGCAGGGCCTGCCGCTCATCCTGGGCGAGATCACGGTGCTGGACGCGGCCACCGGCCAAGTGCTGGCCCGGCTGGACGGGCCGGCGGCCACCGAGCGGCGCACCGCGGCCCTCTCCCTGCTGGCCGCCCGCACCCTGGCCCCGGACCCGGCAGGACCGCTCCTGGTAGTCGGGGCCGGGACCCAGGCCCGGGGCCACCTGGAGGCGTTCCGCCAGGGCCTGGGCACCGAGCGGGCGTGGATAGCCGCCCGCACCCCGGCCCAGGCCGAGGCCCTGGCCGCGCACGGCAGGAGCCTGGGGATGGACTGCCGGGCTGTTCCCCTGCCGCAGCCCTCTGGACATCCGGCCGGGAATCCGGGCGAGGAGGGCGGCGCGTTCGCCGCGGCCCTGGCCCAGGCTTCGCTCGTCGTCACCGCCACCGCCAGCCCAACCCCGGTGCTCCCGGCCGAGGGGCTGCGGCTCGACGCCTTCCTCGCCGCGGTGGGCGCGCACGCGCCCCAGGAGGCGGAGATCCCCGCCCCCCTGGTCCAACGCTGCCGGCTCTACGCGGACATGCCCGAGGCGGCCAAGGCCGAGGCCGGGGACCTCATCCAGGCCAACGTGGACTGGGACCGCGTCACCCCCCTGGCCGACGCCCTGGACCAGCCCCGCCCCGCATCAGGACCCGTCCTCTTCAAGACCGTGGGCCACGCCCTCTTCGACCTGGCCGCGGCGGAGCTGGCAATGGGGGAGTGGTAACTCCCTGCATGTTTAGCAGCATGCGGAGTCGCCACGGATTCGGCATGCAGTTCCTGCGCAGTGTCGTTGTTGCAGCCGGGACGGGGCACGGGCAATCCGTGCTGCGGGCTGCCGCCTCGCGGCGAACGGCCCGGATTTACACCTCCTTTACATCCCATTGACACCCTGCCCCGCCCGGGCGTATTTCCGCATCCGATCGTCGAGTCCCGCCGAGGGCGGGAGCGGGGGACCCATTTCTTGGGGCGTATCGCGCGTGCGCGTAGGGCAACCTTTTCGGCCCGAGCCCGTCAGCTAACCTCGCAGACGTCGAAAGGGAGCGACCCCCGGATGGTCCGGGAGCCCGGCTCCCGGCAACGCATCGGAGGTGCGCATGTCGGCCTTTTCCCGGGACCGGGGGGCGCAGCCCTCGTCCACCTGTCCCCCCTCCCTCGGCAAGCGGGTCTGCCGCCTGCTCTTCGGCCAATCCCTGGACCTCCAGGACAAGAGCGTCTTCCACCATCTCTCCCTCATCGCCTTCTTCGCCTGGGTGGGCCTGGGCGCGGACGGCCTGTCCTCGTCCTGTTACGGCCCGGCCGAGGCCTTCCTGGCCCTGGGCCGGCACACCACCCTGGCCATCCTGGTGGCCCTGGCCACCGGGGCCACGGTCTTCATCATCAGCGCGGCCTATTCCCAGATCATCCACCTCTTCCCCACCGGCGGCGGCGGGTACGTGGTGGCGTCCAAGCTGCTCTCGCCCACGGTGGGCATGTTCTCGGGCTGCGCCCTGCTCATCGACTACGTGCTCACCATCAGCCTGTCGGTGGCCAGCGGCGCGGACGCGGTGTTCAGCTTCCTGCCCCCGGAGTGGCACTTCCTGCGCCTGCCCCTGGCCGTGGCCGGGGTGCTCCTGCTCACGCTGCTCAATATGCGCGGGGTCAAGGAGTCGGTGCTGGTGCTCATGCCCATCTTCCTGCTCTTTGTTGCGACCCACGCGGCGGTGATCCTCTACGGGCTGGGCGCGCACCTGGGCGACCTGCCCGCCCTGGCCGCGCGCACCGGCCGGGACCTGGCCGCCACCCACGCCGAGCTGGGGGGCATGGGCATGGTGCTCCTGCTCCTGCGCGCCTACAGCATGGGCGCGGGCACCTACACCGGCATCGAGGCGGTGAGCAACGGCCTGCCCATCCTGCGCGAGCCCAAGGAGGCCACCGGCAAGCGGACCATGCTCTACATGGCCCTGTCCCTGTCCCTCACCGTGGTGGGGCTCATGGTCTGCTACCTGCTCTTCAGCGTGGCCCCGGAGCAGGGCAAGACCCTGAACGCGGTGCTCTTCGCGAACATCACCGCGGACTTCGGGGTCCCGGGCCAGTGGTTCGTGCTGGTGACCCTGGTGTCCGAGGCCGCGCTGCTCTTCGTGGCCGCCCAGGCCGGGTTCGTGGACGGGCCGCGGGTCTTGGCCAACCTGGCCCAGGACCGCTGGCTGCCCACCCGCTTCGCCCTGCTCTCGGACCGGCTGGTGACCCAGAACGGCATCCTGCTCATGGGCGGGGCGGCCCTGGTGCTCATGCTGGTGTCGCACGGGTCCGTGGACCTGCTCATCGTGCTCTACTCCATCAACGTGTTCATCACCTTCACCCTGTCCCAGCTGGGCATGGTGCGCCACTGGTGGCAGGCGCGGGGCCGCGAGCAGGGCTGGGGCAAGGGCCTGGCCCTGAACGGGGTGGGCCTGGCGCTCACCGGGTTCATCCTGGTCTCGGTCACGGTGGTGAAGTTCGACGAGGGCGGCTGGGCCACGCTGCTGGTCACCGGGCTCCTGGCCGCCTGCGCCATGTACATCCGCCGGCACTACGCGGGCGTGGGCCGGATGCTGCGCAAGCTGGACGGCCTGGTGGAGGCCACCGAGGACGTGGAGCTGGGCCCCATCCAGCCCCTGCCCGCGCCCGAGGCCGGGGAGCGGGTGGCGGTGCTGCTGGTGGGCGGGTTCAACGGCCTGGGCCTGCACACCCTGCTCTCGGTGCACAAGATGTTCCCGGACGAATTCAAGAATTTCCTGTTCGTGCAGGTGGCCCAGGTGGACGCCGGGGCCTTCAAGTCCGCGGCCGAGGTGGCCCACCTGCGGGCCACGGTGGAGGGCGAGCTCAACCGCTACGTGCGCTTCGCCAACTCCCGGGGCTGGCGGGCGCGGGGCCTGGCCGCCCTGGGCGTGGACGTGGTGCAGGAGATCATGAACCTGGTGCCCCAGATCAAGGAGCGCCACCCGCGGGCGGTGTTCATCGGCGGCCAGCTGGTGTTCCCCGACGAGTCCTGGTTCACCCGGCTCCTGCACAACTACGTGGTCTTCTCGGTGCAGCGGCGGCTTTACCGCGAGGGCCTGCCCTTCGTGATCATGCCGGTGCAGGCGGGCTAGCCCCGCGCCTGGCGGTTCGCCAAAAAGAACGGGGCGCTCCCCCCCGGAGCGCCCCGTCGGATGGCGTGGCGGACCAGCCTATTCCGCGCCCACGCCCAGGTAATTGCGGATCTTCTGGTTCTCGTAGGCCGCGTCCGCGTCCGGATCGGGCTTCAGGATGGAGCCCAGCCAGCCGGCCGCAAACGCGCAGGTCATGGAGATGATGGCCGGGTTCTTCCAGGGGAAGATGGCCGCCTTGTTGCCCAGCACGTCCACCCACACCGTGGGCGAGAGCACGATGAGCACCACCGCCAGGGTCGTGCCGGTGATGATGGAGGCCGTGGCCCCGAAGGTGGACAGCCGCCGCCAGAGGATGGACAGGAGCAGGGCCGGGAAGTTGGCGCTGGCCGCGATGGCGAAGGCCAGGCCCACCATGAAGGCCACGTTCTGGCCCTTGAAGGCGATGCCCAGCAGGATGGCCACCACGCCCAGGGCGACGGTGGCGCGCTTGGCCACCTTCACCTCGTCCTCCTCGGACGACTTTCCGGAGCGGAACACGTTCACGTACAGGTCGTGGGACAGGGTGGTGGCCCCGGCCAGGGTGAGGCCGGCCACCACCGCCAGGATGGTGGCGAAGGCCACCGCGGCGATGAAGCCCAGGAACACCGTGCCGCCGGTCACCTCGGCCAGGAGCAGGGCGGCCATGTTCCCGCCCTTGTCGAACTTCATGATCACGTCCTGGCCCACCATGATCATGGCGCCGAAGCCGATGGTGAAGGTCAGGATGTAGAAGTAGGCGATGAGGCCGGTGGCGTAGAACACGCTCTTGCGGGCCTCCTTGGCGTCGGGCACGGTGTAGAAGCGCATGAGGATGTGGGGCAGGCCCGCGGTGCCGAACATGAGCGCGATGCCCAGGGACACCGCGTCCCAGGGGTTGGACACCAGGCCGCCGGGCAGGAGCACCTTGTCCCCGTACTTGGCCGTGGCCTGGGTGAACATGGCGGTCACGTCGAAGCCGAAGTGCAGCAGCACCAGGAACACCACCACGGTGGCCCCGCCCAACAGCAGGCAGGCCTTGATGATCTGCACCCAGGTGGTGGCCAGCATGCCGCCGAAGAGCACGTAGGCGATCATCACCGCGCCCACCGCGATCACCGCCACCTCGTAGGGCAGGCCGAACATGAGCTTGACCAGCGAGCCCGAGCCCACCATCTGGGCGATGAGGTAGAAGCACACGGTCATGAGCGAGCCGATGGACGCCGCGATGCGGATGGGCTTCTGGCGCAGGCGGTAGGCCACCACGTCGGCGCAGGTGAACTTGCCCAGGTTGCGCAGCGGCTCGGCGATCAGGAACATGATGATGGGCCAGCCCACCAGGAAGCCGATGGAGTAGATGAGCCCGTCGTAGCCCTTGAGCGACACCAGGCCGGCGATGCCCAGGAAGGAGGCCGCGCTCATGTAGTCGCCGGCCAGGGCCAGGCCGTTCTGCCAGCCGGTCACGCTGCGGCCGGCGGTGTAGTACTGGGCCGCGGTGCGCGAGCGCAGGGCCGCCAGGTACGTGATGTACAGGGTGGCCACGATGAACACGAAGAAGAAGATGATGGAGATGAGGTTGGGCTGGCCGATGGTGGAGACGAATTCGTTCATGGCTAGTCCCTCATCCCGGCTTTGATTTCCCGGACCAGGCGGTCGTAGGTGCCGTTGGCCCAGTACACGTAGATGCCGGTGAGCACCCAGGCGGACACGATGACCGCCAGCCCCACGGGAATCCACAGGGTGATGACGCCGCCGCCCAGCTTGCCGGAGAGCAGCTCCTTGTCAAAGGCCAGGATGAGCACGAAACCGTAATAGATGGCCAGCATTATGGCGGTGAGGCACAGGGAGACCGTCCACCGCCGCCGCACGAGCTCGTCGAATTTCTGTTTGTCCAGTTGCATACGCCTACACTCCCAGGTTTCCCGAAGTGGCGTCCGGACGGACGTCCGGACGCTGTTGAGCCTACCTAGGGAGAGAAGCCCGCGCTTCTCAACCGAATTTGGGTGAACGGCAGGAATCGCCGGAGTCAACGGCACGTAGGCGCGGGGGGCGGTGGACGGTAGGAAGACAGGGGCGGAGCTCTGCCCCGCGCCCCGGTATGGGGATTCCCAAGGGCCGTCGGCCCTTGGGCCCCCGGAGGGCCTATTCCTCGCCTTCCGCCCGGGAGTAGCGGCAGGTCTTCTGGGGGCAGGCGATGCGCACGCCGTCCTTGGTGGGCTTGCGCTCCAGGATGGGGAAGCCGCAGGCCGGGCAGGGCTCCTGCACCGGGGGGTTCCACATGGCGTAGTCGCAGCGGGGGTAGTTGGAGCAGGAGTAGAACACCTTGCCCCGCTTGGAGCTCTTCTCCACCAGGGTGCCGTCGCAGCCCTCGCGGGGGCAGGGCACCCCGGTGGACAGGGACTCGGCGTGGGTGCACTCGGGGTAGCCCGGGCAGGCGATGAACCGGCCGCCGGAACGGGTGCGCTTGATGACCAGCTCCCGGC
>JAEXTU010000414.1 GCA_023453335.1 Pseudomonadota bacterium
CCTCAGGCCAGGCCGTGGGCCGGGCCAACGGCCTGGCCGTGACCCTGCTGGGGGACTACGAGTTCGGCCTGCCCCACCAGATCGCCTGCAACGTGGGCGTGGGGCACGGCGGGATCATGGACCTGGAGCGGGAGGCCGAGCTGGGCGGGCCCATCCACACCAAGGGCATGATGATCCTGAAAAGCTACCTGCTGGGCCTGTTCGCCCAGGACAAGCCCCTGGTCATGACCGGGTCGTTGTGCTTCGAGCAGAGCTACGTGCAGGTGGAGGGCGATTCGGCCTCGGGCGCGGAGCTGGCCGCCCTGCTCTCGGCCCTGGCCGAGGCCCCGCTCTCCCTGTCCCTGGCCTTCACCGGCGCGGTCTCCCACTCCGGCGGCATCATGGCCGTGGGCGGGGTGACCCAGAAGGTGGAGGGCTTCTTCCGGGTGTGCCAGCGCCGCGGCCTCACCGGCAAGCAGGGGGTCATCCTGCCCGCGGACAACGTGGTGCACCTCATGTGCGGGGAGGAGGTGGTGGAGGCGGTGCGCAAGGGCAGGTTCCACATCTACCCGGTGACCAGCATCGAGCAGGCCATGGAGCTGTTGACCGGCCTGCCCGCCGGCCGCCGCCTGCCCGCCGGCGGCTTCACCCCGGGCTCCCTCTACCGCCGGGTGGACAACCGGCTGCGCACCCTGGCCAAGCTGGCGGAAAAATCCAAGTAGGCTACAGGCCCTCGCTGATGCAGGAGCAGGACCGGTTCTCCCGGTGGCCGCGCTCCTTGGCCTGGTACATGGCCGCGTCGGCATTGCGCAGCAAGGCTTCGATGTCCGTCCCGTGCTCGGGATAGAGGGCCACGCCCAGGGACAGGTGCACCGGGACCTCTTGGCCGTCCACGGCAAAGGGCGCGGCGAACCCGGCCAGCAGCTTGCCGGCCACGGCCTCGGCCGCCTCCCGCCCTTCCACGTCGGGGATCACCAGGGCGAACTCGTCGCCGCCCATGCGGGCCACGGTGTCCGTCTCCCGCAGGCCGGCGCGCAGGCGCTGCGCCGTCTCCTTGAGCACCTGGTCCCCGGCCGGGTGGCCCAAGGTGTCGTTGATCTCCTTGAACCGGTCCAGGTCCCCCACGATGAGGGCCAGGGGCTGCTGCTGCCGCTTGGCGTGGGCCAGCTCCAGGGCCAGCCGCTCGGCGAACAGGGCCCGGTTGGGCAGCCCGGTGAGCACGTCATAGTAGGCCAGGCGGCGGATGGTCTCCTCGGCCTGGCGCTGCTCGGTCACGTCCAGGAGCAGGAGCACGTACCCGGCCAGTTTCTCCTGGCCCTTGATGCCCGAGAGCCGGGCCTGGATGTGCATAGCCGTGTTCCCGCGCCTGCGCTCGAAGCCGAAGGTGTGGGTGCGGCCGGCGCGCACCGCCTCCATGGCCGCCTCCAGCTGGTCCGCGGACACGCCTTCCTTCGCGTGGATCGCGGACAGGTTCTTGCCCACCGCGTCCTCGGCCCGGACGCCCAGGGTGCGCTCGGCCCCGGCGTTGAAATAGAGCACCCGGCCCGCGGCGTCGGTGGCCGCGATGCCCATGTCCGTGGAGGTGGTGAGGATGGTGTCCAGGTACAGGGTCTTCTCGGTGAGCTCCCGGATGGCCCGGTTCAGCTCCGTGCCCTGGTCCACGATGATGCGCTTCAGGGTCTCGATGTACTTGCTCTCCAGGCCGCGCACCATGTCGGTCTGGGTGGTCACGCCGATGGCCGCGCCGAACTCGTCCACCACCACCAGCCGGCGGATGCCCTTCTTGCGCATGAGCTCCGCGGCCTCGTAGGCCGGGGCGTCGTGGCGGATCACCACCACCGGCGCGGTCATGGCGTCCTTGACCCGGACCTCGGCCAGGTTGCGGCCCTCGGCCACCAGCCGGGTCACGTCCCGCTCGGTGATGACCCCCTCGGGGCTCTGCTGGGACATGGCCACCAGGAAGCTCATGGAGCGGTTGGCCAGGACCTTGATGGCCTCCTGCACCGTGGCCTCGGGCAGGATGCTGGCCACGGTCCGCTGCATGATCTGGGACACGGTCTTGACCTTGACGAAATAGTCGTAGCCCAGGTTGCGGATGAGGTCCGACTGGGTGACCATGCCCACGGCCTTGCCGGACTCGTCCAGCACCGCCAGGTGCCGGATGCCGCGCTCGGCCAGGAGGTGAAAGGCCTCGTAGAGGTAGGCGTCGGCCCGGGAGCCGTGCAGGCCGCGGGTCATGACCTCGGCGATGGGCCGCTCCCTGAACCCCGCGCTGAACTCGGCCACGCAGCGCACCAGGTCGCGCTCGGTGAAGATGCCCACGGGCCTGTCCCCGTCCTCCACCACCACGCAGCTCACGTGCTGGTCGCGCATGATGCTGATGGCTTCCTGCGCCGTGGCGGTGGGCGGCACCGCGATGATCCCGGGGTGGAAGATCTCCGTGAGGCGTTTCTTCATCATGGCAAGGTCCTTGTGGGCCGGGTTGCGGCCGGAGGGTATCCGGCCAGCCCATACTGCACGCCGCCTGATTAGACAATAGCCCATGGGCAACGGGCCGCCTCCCACGCCCTTCCGGCGGCGGCCTCCCCCCCCGCGGGGCGGATTGCGCCCCCCGAATTCCGGCGACCCCTTGCCATATCTCCACAGTAAGGTATTGTTTCCCCTACACCGGGCAAAGGTATTCCCTGCGCCCAGACCAAAGGCCAACCATGCGCACCCTCTCCCCGGCGCAGTTCCTGGGCTGCGCCCTGCTCCTCCTCCTGGCCTTGCCGCTGCCCGCCCGCAGTGCGGACAAGGTGCGCCTGCAGCTCCGCTGGGACCACCAATTCCAGTTCGCCGGGTACTATGCCGCCCTGTGGCAAGGCTACTACGCCAAGGCCGGCCTCACGGTGGATATCCTCCCGGGCATGGCCGCCTCGGGCAACGTGAACGCGGCGCAGGAGGTGGCCGCGGGCCGGGCCGACTTCGGGGTGGGCGCGGCGGACATCCTGCTGGCCAACGACAATCCCAGCACCCCGCTCACGGTGCTGGCCTGCATCTTCCAGGAGAGCCCGGTGGCCTTCGCGGCGCTGCCCGATACCCCGCTGGGGCACCCCTCGGACCTGGTCCACCTCCGGGTCCTGCGCCGCCGGAGCGACCTGGTGGACTTCGAGCTCATGGCCATGCTCAAGGCCGAGGGCCTGGACCAGTCCTGGGTCAACGCGCCCGCGGACCTGCCCCACAAGCCCGAGCACCAGCTGCTCCTGGACCGGGACGTGGACGTGATCCCGGTCTACGACTTCACCCTGCCCGCCCTGTTCGGCCCCCTGGCCGGCACGCTCCGCATCCTGCTGCCCGAGAACTACGGGGTGGACTTCTACGGCGACTCCCTGTTCTGCTCCCTGGCCCTGGCCCGGCGCAACCCGGACCTGGTGCGCCGCTTCACCGAGGCCTCGCTCAGGGGCTGGGAATACGCCCTGGACCATGCCGAGGAAACCTGCGACGCCATCGCCCGCCGCCTGAAGCCGGCCACACCCCTCCCGGACCCCCTGTCCTTCAACCTCCACCAGGTGGAGGGCGTGCGCCGCCTGGCCCGGCAGCGCCTGGTCAGCCTTGGCCACGTGAACCCCGGCCGCTGGGCGCGCATGCACCAGGCCATGGCCTCCCTGGGCCTGGTCTCCCGTCCCCTGAACCTGAAGGACTTCGTCTTCGATCCCGCCAGCATGGAGATGGAGGAGGCCGCCCAGCAGCGGGACAAGCTCCTCGTGGGCCTGGCCACCCTGCTGGCTTTGAGCCTGGGCATCTTCCTGTGGAGCATCACCCTGCGCCGGGCCGTGGCCAGGCGCACCCGCGCCCTGGACGCGGAGCGCAGCGAGCGCCGCCAGGCCGAGGAACGCCTGCGCCTGGCCATGGAGGCCGCCTCGGACGGGGTCTGGGACTGGAACCTGGTCACCGGCCAGACCTTTTTCAATCCCAGCTACTTCACCATGTTGGGCTATTCACCCGGCGAGCTTCCCTCCCTGCAGCAGACCTGGCGGGAGCTGGTGCACCCCGAGGACCTGGAGCGGGTCCTGCTCGAGTTCACCGCCCATCTGCAGACCGGCGCCCCCTATGCCCAGGAGATGCGGATGCGGGCCAAGGACGGGCACTGGGCGTGGGTGCTCTCCCGGGGCAAGGTGGTGGAGCACGACGACCGCGGCCGCCCGGTGCGCATGGTGGGCACCCACGTGGACATCTCCGCACGCAAGCAGGCCGAAGAGGCCCTGCGCGCGGCCAAGGAGGACGTGGAGCGCCAGGTGGCCGAGCGCACCGCGGAGCTTTCCGCGGCCAACCAGGAGCTCCAGCGCGAGGGGGACGTGCGCCGCCGCGCCCAGGAGCAGATCCTCAAGCTCTCCCGCGCCGTGGAGCAGAGCCCGGCCTCGGTCATGATCACCGATCCCCAGGGCGTCATCCAGTACGTGAACCCCAAGTTCACCCGGGTCACCGGCTACCGCGCCGACGAGGTGGTGGGCCAGAAGCCCAGCGTGCTCAGCAGCGGCGTCCAGCCCCCGGAGTTCTACCGCGAGCTGTGGCAGACCATCTCCTCGGGCAAGGAATGGCGCGGCGAGTTCTGCAACCGGGCCAAGGACGGCGCCGAGTTCTGGGAATCCGCGTCCATCTCCCCGGTGCTGGACTCCCAGGGCCGCATCATCCACTACGTGGCGGTCAAGGAAGACATCACCGAGAAGAAGCGCCAGGAGGAGCACATCCGCCACCTGGCCCTGCACGACGCCCTCACCGGCCTGCCCAACCGGGTGCTGGGCATGGACCGCTTGAAGCAGGCCATGGAGCGGGCCACCCGCGAGGAGCACAAGGTGGCCCTGCTCTACCTGGACCTGGACGGGTTCAAGCCCATCAACGACAGCCTGGGCCACGACGCGGGCGACGAGGTGCTGCGCCAGGTGTCCGACCGCATCTCCGACTCCATCCGCAAGGTGGACACCGCGGCGCGCATGGGCGGCGACGAGTTCGTGGTCATCCTCTCCGACGTCTGGGACGCCCAGTTCGTGGAGCTGGCCGCCCGCCGCATCATCAAGGCCCTGTCCGGGGAAATGGAGTGCCTGGGCGTGCCCTGCTCCGTGCGGGCCAGCATCGGAGTCAGCGTGTTCCCGGACCAGGGTCAGGACCCGGAAGCCCTGCTGCGCAACGCCGACACGGCCATGTACCAGGCCAAGAAGGCCGGCGGCAACCGCTTCGTCTTCTACCGCTCCTCCTGCGCCCCGGGTTGTCCTCTTGGCGGGAAATGGTCTATACGGCCTTACTGTTCCCCCAACCGCTCAACCGGGCCAGGCAGCAATGAGCACTTCCTACGACCTGGTGGTCATCGGCAGCGGCGCGGCCGGAGCCGGGGCGGCCATTGCCGCCCCCGCCGCCGGCAAGACCCTGGCGGTCATCGACAAGTCACCCCTGGGCGGCACCTGGGGCCTGCGCGGCTGCGGGCCCAAGAAGGTCCTGGTGGCCTCGGCCGACGCGGTGCTGGCCGCCCAGCGCCTCTCGGGCAAAGGGACCAAGGGCCGCACCACCCTGGACTGGAAATCCCTCATGCGCGCCAAGCGCGCCTTTCTCCGCCACAAACCCGAGAACTTCGAGGAACGCCTGCGCAAGCAGGGCATCGCCGTGTACCACGGGGCCGCGGCCTTCACCGGCCCCGACACCCTGGAAGTGGCCGGCATCCCCCTGCAGGGCCGCCACATCCTGGTGGCCGCCGGCGCCACTCCCGTCCCCCTGGACATCCCGGGCGAGGAACACCTCATCACCTCCGACCAGTTCCTGGACCTGGACCGCCTGCCCAGGCGCGTGAACTTCACCGGCGGCGGCTACATCGCCTGCGAATTCGCCCACGTGGCCGCGGCCGCCGGCGCAACCTGCACCATCCTCCACCGCGGGACCCGGCTGCTCAAGCACTTCGATCCCGACCTCACGGACCTCCTGGTCGCCAGCCTGCGCGACCGGGGCATCGCCATCCACACCGAGTCCCCGGTCTGCCGGGTGGACCGCGAGGGCAAGGGCCTCACCGTCACCGCCTGCCCGGACAACCTGGCTCACTATCCCGCCGACCTGGCGGTGCATGCCGCCGGCCGCATCCCGGACATCCGCGACATTAACCTCCAG
>JAEXTU010000425.1 GCA_023453335.1 Pseudomonadota bacterium
CGAGGTGGCGGACCGGATCATCTTCATGGACGAGGGGCTCCTCATCGAGGAGAACACGCCCACCGAGTTCTTCACCCAGGCCCAGAACGAACGGACCAAGGCCTTCCTGGGCAAGATTCTCAGCCACTAGCCCACGCGGAAGGCTCGACGACCCCCCCGTGCAACTCAAACAGGAGGCTTTTGCGATGAAGTCCTGGAAGGTTCTCACCCTGGCCCTGGCCCTGGTGCTCTGCTACGCGGTGGCGGCCCAGGCCGGCCCCGCCTACGACAACGTGATGAAGACCAAGGTGCTGCGGGCCGGCATCATGACCGACTCCATCCCCGGCGCGTACTACAACGACAAGGGCGAGTGGGTCGGCTTCGACGTGGACATGGCCGAGGAGATCGCCAAACGCATGGGCTGCAAGCTGGAGCGCGTGGCGGTGAACAACAAGACCCGCATCGCCTTCGTGCAGGAAGGCCGCATCGACATCTCCGTGGCCAACATGACCCACAAGCGTGAGCGCGACAAGTCCATCGACTTCTCCATCACCTACTTCTTCGACGGCCAGAAGATTCTGGCCAAGAAGGGCGCGTTCAAGGACCTGAAGGAGTTCGTGGGCAAGAAGGTGGCCACCATGCAAGGCACCACCTCCGAGATCAACGTGAAGAACCTGCTCAAGAAGCTCGGCGACGCCGACTTCGAGAAGAACGTGATCTCCTTCCAGAAGGAGTCCGAGTGCTTCCAGGCCCTGCAGAACGGCCGGGTGGCCGGCTGGTCCACCGACTCCACCATCCTGCTCGGCTACGCGGCCAAGGAGCCCGGCAAGTGGGAGCTGGTGGGCGACTTCTTCTCGGACGAGCCCTACGGCATCGGCCTGCCCCAGGACGACTCCGCCCTGCGCGACGCGGTGAACTTCGCCATCCAGGACATGTGGGTGGACGGCACCTACATGAAGATCTACAACAAGTGGTATGGCCCGGACACCCCGTACGCCTTCCCCATGACCGCCAAGATCGAGATGTGGCCATAAGCTGACCATGCACGCAGGCCCGGGAGGAAACCCTCCCGGGCCTGCTCGTTCACGAGGACTCCCGATGCTCCGCTACTGGATGGAAAAGACCTGGGTGCAGGTAGTCGCGCTCGCCGCCTTGCTTGCGGCCGGCGTGGTGTACTGGGGCCTCTTCTTCGATTTCGGGTACGAGTTCCACTGGGACGTGCTCTACACCCGCAACGCCACCTACGGCATGGTCTTCGGCCTGGAACTGTTCAAAGGCCTGGGCATGACGCTCCTCATCTCCCTGTGGAGTTCGGCCATCGCCCTGGCCCTGGGCCTGTTCTTCGGCCTGGGCCGGCTCTCCCGCTTCGGCCCCCTGCGCTGGGTCTCCACCGCCTACGTGGAGTTCTTCCGCAACACCCCGCTGCTGGTGCAGCTCTTCTTCTGGTATTTCGCCCTGCCCCGGGCCCTGCCCGAGCCGGTCAAGGAGTGGCTGTTCAGCCAGAATTTCGAGCTGTTCTGCGCCATCGCCGGCCTGTCGGTGTACACCGGCTCCTTCCTGGCCGAGGTCATCCGGGCCGGCTTGCAGTCCATCCCCAAGGGACTTCTGGAGGCGGCCTACTCCAGCGGGCTCTCCTACGTGCAGGTGCTCACCCGCATCATCCTGCCCCTGGCCTTCCGCCAGATCATCCCGCCCCTGGGCAGCGAACTGCTGAACAACATGAAGAACTCCTCCCTGGCCATGGTGGTGGGCGTGGCCGAGTTGACCTGGCAGTCGCAGCAGGTGGAGTCCCTGACCTTCCGCGGGTTCGAGGCCACCACCGCGGCCACGGTGCTCTACCTGGCCACCTCGCTGACCATCTCCGCGTTCATGAACGCGGTGAACCGCAAGCTCAAGGTCGCGCCCACCGGGCCCCGCACCCTGGCCGAGCGGGTGCTGGACGGCCTCATTCGGCCCCTGGCCTTCCTCTTCCACGCCGTGGCCCGGCCCCTGGCCCGACGCAACGTGCACCGTCGCCTGCGCGGCTCGGCCGGGCTGCGCCTGAGCACCGCCGCTGCCCTGCGCCACCGCCTGCTCGGGCTGGCCGGCAAGGGACTGGCCCTGGCCGGCAAGGCCGCCTTCCTTGGCATACTTGGACTGATGGTCTACCAGGTGGGCCTGGGCCTGGCCGGGTTCGACTGGTCGGTGGTGGCCGCCAACCTTCGGCCGCTGCTCATCTGGCGTTTTCCGGGCGGCACGGGCAGCGAGCTGTTCTGGGGCCTGGGCGGCCTGGCCTACTCCCTGCTCATGGCCCTCATCGCCATCTCGGTGAGCTTCTTCATCGGCCTGGTGGTGGGCGTGGGCCGGACCTCCAAGAGCATCATCCTGCGCATCCCGAGCCTCTGCTACATCGAGTTCATCCGGGGCAACCCGCTCATCATCGTCATCTTCTGGGTCTACTTCTTCATCCCGGTGATGACCGGCGCGTTCCTGGACGTGTTCTGGAGCGCCACCGTGGCGCTCACCGCCTTCACCGGGGCCTACCTGGCCGAGATCGTGCGCGCGGGCATCGAAAACATCCCGGGCGGGCAGTGGGAGGCGGCCTACTCCACCGGCCTGTCCACCCTGCAGACCCTGCGCCGCATCATCC
>JAEXTU010000439.1 GCA_023453335.1 Pseudomonadota bacterium
CGAGAACGGGGAGGGGGACGGGGAGGGGAGCGGGGGGACATATGTGCTCACCCCGGGCCAGGAGGCGGCCCTGGCCGACCTGTCCGCGGCTTTCGCGAAGGACCGCGCCCGGCCCCGGCTGCTCTTCGGGGTCACTGGCTCGGGCAAGACCCTGGTCTACCTCCGGCTGGCGGAGCAGGCCCTGGCCGCGGGCCGCTCGGTGCTGCTCCTGGCCCCGGAGGTGGCCCTGGCCGTGAACCTGGCCCGGGCCGCGCGTACATATTTCCCGGGCCGAGAGGTGCGGCTCTTTCACGGCTACCAGGCCCCGGCCAAGCGCGAGGCCGCGTTCCGCGAACTGGCCGCGGCCAGCGGGCCGCAGCTGGTGGTGGGCGCGCGCTCGGCCCTGTTCCTGCCCCTGCGCGGCCTGGGCCTCATCGTGCTGGACGAGGAGCACGACGGCTCGTTCAAGCAGGAGGAGCGGCTGCCCTATTCGGCCAAGGAGGTGGCCTGGTTCCGGGCCAACGAAAGTGGCGCGCTCCTGGTGCTGGGCTCGGCCACCCCGGACCTCAAGACCTTCCACGCCGCAGACCGCGGCGACCTGGCCCGCATCGAGATGCCCGGCCGGGTGGGGGAGAGCCGGCTGCCCGAGGTGGCGCTGGTGGACATCCGCGAGCACCCCGCGGACCTGGGGCCGTTCGCGCCCGAGACCGCCGAGGCCCTGCGCCAAAACGTGGAGCAGGGCGACCAGGCCGTGGTGCTGCTCAACCGGCGCGGTTACGCCTCGCTCATGTACTGCCAGGGCTGCGCGGCCGTGGCCAAGTGCCCGGACTGCGACATCGGCCTGACCTTCCACAAGGCGCGGGAGCGCCTGGTGTGCCACTACTGCGGCCGGGCCGAGCCCTTCCCCCGCATCTGCCCGGCCTGCGGCAACGCCACCTACCTGCCCATGGGCCAGGGCACCGAGCAGGTGGCCGAGGCCCTGGCCGCGGCCCTGCCGCCGGGCACCGGCGTGCTGCGCCTGGACCGGGACTCCACCCGCCGGCCCGGGCGCATGGAGGAGATCCTGGCGGACTTCGCCGCGGGCAAGGCCCGGGTCCTGGTGGGCACCCAGATGCTTTCCAAGGGCCACCATTTTCCCGACGTGACCCTGGTGGTGGTGGCGGACGGTGACATCGGCCTGAACCTGCCCGACTACCGCGCGGCCGAGCGCACGTTCCAGCTGCTCGTCCAGGTCTCGGGCCGGGCGGGCCGGGGTGGCAAGCCCGGGCGGGTGCTCATCCAGACCCGCAACCCCGAGCACTATTGTTGGAATTTCGTGAAGACCGGCGACTACCGCGGGTTCTTCGCCGCGGAACTGGAGAAGCGCAAGCGCTTCCTCTACCCGCCGTTCTCCCGCCTGGGCCTGGTGCGCATCTCCCACCCCGCGGACCTGGACCAGGGCCGCGAGCGGGTCATGGCCCTGGCCCGCATCCTGGGACCGCTCGGCAAGGAGCACCAGGTGCGGATTCTCGGCCCCAGCCCCGCCCCCCTGCCCATGCTCCGCAACCGCAAGCGCTACCAATGCCTCCTCAAGGCCCAGGACTGGAATGGCGTCCGCGCCATCTATGCGGCCATCAAGGAGGCCCTGGCCGGCCCCGGCGACATCCGGGTGGCCCTGGACCTGGACCCGGTGAACATGCTCTAGGGCGACCCCTGGACAGGGCCTCCGCGCCGGGGTAGGTGCGCAGGGCGGCCCGGTTCGGGAACTCCGGCGGGCGGGGCGTTCATTCGGCCGGCGTGGCGCTGTCCAGGCCGGGAAACATGAGCGGGGATGCCCATGAGCAGCCAATGCCTTCTGTGGATCGTGTTCGGCGTGGTGGTGCTGGGCATGCTGGCCCTGGACCTGGGGGTGTTCCACCGCCGGGCCCATGCGATCCGCATCAAGGAGGCCATGGCCTGGAGCGCGGTCTGGATAGCGGTGTCCCTGCTCTTCAATCTGGGGATCTTCCTGTGGAACGGGACCGACCCCGCCCTCCAGTTCCTCACCGGCTACGTGATCGAGAAGTCCCTGAGTATCGACAACATCTTCGTATTCCTGATGATTTTCACATACTTCCGGGTGCCGGGCCAGCACCAGCACCGGGTGCTGTTCTGGGGCATCCTGGGCGCGCTGGCCATGCGCGGCCTGTTCATCGGGATGGGCATCGTCCTGATCCGGCGGTTCCACTGGGTGGTGTACGTGTTTGGCGGCCTGCTGGTGCTGGCCGGGACCAAGATGCTGGTGCAGAAGGACAAGCCCATCGAGCCGGAAAAGAATCCCATCCTCCGGCTGTTCCGCTGGCTCATGCCGGTGGCCGGGGACCAGGAGTCGGGGCGGTTCTTCCAACTGGACCGGGGGAGGCTATGCGCCACGCCGCTCTTCGTGGTGCTCCTGGTGGTGGAGACCACCGACGTGATCTTCGCCCTGGACTCCATCCCCGCGGTCCTGGCCATCAGCCTGGACCCCTTCATCGTCTACAGCTCCAACGTGTTCGCCATCCTGGGCCTGCGCGCACTCTACTTCGTGCTGGCCGGGCTCATGGAGATGTTCTGCTACCTCCGCTACGGCCTGTCGGCCATCTTGGTCCTGGTGGGGCTCAAGATGCTCCTGGCCGGGATACTCAAGATCCCGGTGATCGTGGCCCTGCTGGTCATCCTGGGCATCCTCCTGGCCTCGGTGCTGGCCTCGGTGGCGCACCCGCCCGACAAGCAGGCATAGGCGCCCCGGGGGGGCGCTCCTTGCCTGCTCCCCCGGCCCATGAACCCCTGGCCCGAACTCGGCAAGCCCCTGTTCGTCCTCGGCCTGTGCATCGCCGCGGCCGGCCTGCTGTTCGTATTCTGGGACAGGCTCCCCGGCCTCTCCCATTTCCCTTGGGCAGGCTGCCGGGAGACATCGCCATCGCAAGGGAAGGGTTCCGCTACTCCTTCCCCATCGTGGCCTGGCTCGGGCCAGCGGGGTGCTGTCCCTGTTGCTCTGGCTGTTTCGGCGCTAGGG
>JAEXTU010000019.1 GCA_023453335.1 Pseudomonadota bacterium
CGACCCCGGGCGCCGGCGCCGGGCGGCGGGCCGGGACCCCGCCCGGGTGGGCAGATAGGCGGGGGCCAGCGGCCCCGGACCCCGTTATGGCGTGGCGACGCCGCGCCCTGACCAGTCGGCCGAGGCCGCCCGCGCAACCAGAACCATGAACGGGATTCCCAAGGGCCTTCGGCCCTTGGGCCCCCGGAGGGAAATCAACCAACCGCCATGCTCGATTTCATCGCCATATATCTCGCGGCCTGCTGGGCCGTGCTCATCGAGGCCGCACCCTGGGTGCTGCTGGGGTTCGCCGCGGCCGGGGCCATCCACGCCTGGGTGCCGGAGGAGGCCCTGGCCCGCCACCTGGGCGGCAATGGGCCGGGGTCGGTGCTCAAGGCCGCGCTCATCGGCATCCCCCTGCCCCTGTGCTCCTGCGGGGTGCTGCCGGTGGCCGCGGGCCTGCGCCGAAGCGGGGCCGGCCGGGGGGCCACCGCCGCCTTCCTGGTGGCCACGCCCGAGACCGGGGTGGACTCCATCGCCGTGACCTGGGCGCTCATGGACCCGCTCATGACCGTGCTGCGGCCGGTGGCCGCCCTGGTGACCGCCCTGGCCGCCGGCCTGGCCGCCAATGCCCTGCCCGACCCCCCGGCCGCACCGAATCTGGTTGAGCCTAAGGCCTGCACCGGCGGGTGCTGCAATGGACAGTGCGCGACCCCTGCGCCGGCCTCCCGCCTGGGCGCGGGCCTGGCCTTCCTGCGCGACGAGCTGCTGCCGGACATCGGCAAGTGGCTGCTCCTGGGGGTGCTGGCGGCGGGGCTCATCGCCGCCCTGGTGCCGGAGTCGGCCCTGGCCGGGCTGCCCGGCGGGGAGTGGGGCTCCATGCTGGCCATGCTGGCGGTGGCCATGCCCCTGTACATCTGCGCCACCTCCTCCACCCCGGTGGCCGCGGCCCTGGTGCTCAAAGGGCTGTCTCCGGGCGCGGCCCTGGTGCTGCTCCTGGCCGGCCCGGCCACCAATGCCGCCACGTTGGCGGTGGTGGGCCGCATCCTGGGCAGGAGAGCAATTCCGGCGTACGTGGGGGCCATTGCGGTGTGCTCCCTGGGCCTGGGCTGGGTGGCCAACCGGCTCTACGGCCTGCTGGGCCTGGACCCCGCGGCCAGCATCCGGGCCGCCGGGGCCGGCCTGCCCCCGGCCCTGGAAGCAGCCAGCGCCGTGGCGCTGCTGGCCCTGGTGGCCTGGAGCCTGCTAAGCAAGCGGGACTGACGCCCGGGATGGGTCAGCGCTGCGGCGGCCGATAGCCTGACACGTGAATACAAGTAAGCCCCGGTCGGGGCGGATGGTCGGCCTGGCGGCTAATTCCGGGGAGGCGCGGCCTGGATGGTCGCGGTGGGGGTGCTGTCCAGGGCCGGGGGATTGGCCGTGGCTGGCAGGGTGAGCACGAAGGTCAGGAGAAAGAAGAGAAAGGCTACTTTCTTGCGCATTTCCACCTCCTGGTTGCAACCCGGGGGTGGCATGGGCATAGCCCCTCGCCCCCCCCGCGTCAAGCGCACCGAAGCCGCGCCAGGCGCTGCTTCATAGACGATTACCCGGCCTGCCTGCCCTGCCGGGTGACACTTTTGTCGCGACTCACGCCTGGGGCCTGACGAAATGGAGAACGGACCTAGTTTCCCTGCCCTTCTTCCTGCGCCGGCGTTGCCGGCTCGGGCAGGCGGTCCAGGATGTGGGCAATGATGGTGTTGGACACCAGCATGCCGGCCTTGGTGAGGCGCAGGTGGCCGCCGGACAGGCGGATGAGCTCCTTCTGGCGCAGGGCCTGAACGAGGGGCCTGTGGGTGGCGGTGAGCTCGCTGCCGGCCAGCGCTGCGTATTCCTTGAGGTTCAGGCCCCGGGTGGTGCGCAGGGAGAGCATGACCCGCTCGCGCAGCCGGGTGGCGGGGGTGATCTCCTCGGCCTCCTCGGCCAGGCGCTTGCCCAGCACGGCCCGGGCGTATTCGGCCAGGCCGGGCGGGTTCTTCCAGCGCCGGCCCGCCACGGTGGACACCGCGGACGGGCCCAGGCCCAGGTAGTCGCGGCCCTCCCAGTAGCCCATGTTGTGCGCGCAGGCGAAGCCCATGCGCGCGAAATTGGATATCTCGTAGTGCAAATAGCCCTGCCCCTCCAGGTAGTCCGCGCCGTACAGGAACATCTTGGCCTGGTCCTCGTCCGGGGCGAAGCCCATGTCCAGTTCCCGGGCCTGGCGCTCCATGAGGGTGCCGGGCTCCAGCGTCAGGCCGTAGCAGGACAGGTGGTCGGGCCTGAGGCCCGCGGCCTGCTTCAGGGTCTCCAGCCAGTGGATGAGCCGCTGCCCGGGCAGGCCGAACATGAGGTCCAGGGACAGGTTGGCGAACCCGGCCTTGCGGATGAGCTCGTAGGCGATGAGAGCCTGGCGGCTGGAGTGCGGCCGGCCCAGGCGCAGCAGCTGCTTGTCGTCGAAGCTCTGCACCCCGAGGGAGATACGGTTCACGCCCAGGCCCAGGAGCCCGTGGATGTATTCCCAGTCCGCCACCGAGTCGGGGTTGGCCTCCATGGAGATTTCCATGCCTTCACTGAAGGGGAAGGCCTTGCGCAGGGAGAAGAGGATGTTCTCCAGGATCGGTACGGGGAGCAGGCTGGGGGTGCCGCCGCCGATGTAGAGCGTGGCCGCGCGGTGCCCGGGCAGGGCGCGCTTCCAGTGGGATATCTCGCGCAGCACGTACTGGCCGTAGTCCTCCAGGTCCTGGCGGGACTGGGGCACCGAGGAGGCGAAGGCGCAGTAGTGGCACTTGCGGCGGCAGAACGGCACATGCAGGTAAAGGAGCAACTCCGGCCCCGCGGGTGCGGCCGGCTTCTTGCGGCCACTGCCCCTGGCGGCGGGCTTCCGGGGGCCTCCCGCGCTGGGGAAGGCGAAGGGTTTGGCTCCTGCGGCGCTCACCCACGCAAGGTAACGCCGATGTTCATGCAAGGAAAGGGCTGGGAGGGCTGCGCCAGGGCGCGGTACCGCCAAGAGGGCGGTTCGCGAACCGCTCTCTTCTACCTCCTGCGTGGACAGCCGGCCCGCCTTGCCTTGCCCCTTCGCTTGTCTTACTATTCAAATACACCGGCCGCAGCCCGGAATTCCTTCCTCTGCCCCGGCCAGCACACCTCGCCACGCCAGGCCCACCTCCCCGCACCGCCCGCGGCCGCGGAGTACGGCATGGCCACCTACCAGGACCTCCTCCGCCGCACCCTGGCCGGGGACACCCGCGCCTTCGACCAGGTGGTGCGCCGCTTTGCCGGCATGGCCCGGGCCCAGGCCGGGCAGCGGGTGCGCGACCCCTGGCTGGCCGAGGACGCGGTGCAGGAGGCCTTCCTGGCCGCCTTTCTCAACCTGGCCGGGCTGCGCGACCTGGACGCCTTTCCGGCCTGGCTGCGGGCCATCGTGCGCTCCTCCTGCGCGCGCCTGCTGCGCTCCCCGCACCGCGCCGTCCTGTTCACCGACTCGCCCGGGGCCGAGGACCTGCCCGCGGACTCCCGGGACCCGGACCTGGACCCGGTGGAGCACTATGCCCGCTACCAGACTCGGGACATGGTGCTGGCCTTCCTGGCCGGGCTCTCCGGGGTGCTGCGCGAGGCCGCGGTGCAGCGCTATCTCCTGGGCATGACCTATGAGGAGATCGCCTCCGGCCTGGGTGCGCCGGTGGGAACCATCAAGCGCCGGCTGCACGCGGCCCGCGACCGCATGCTCCGCCGCTTCCAGCGCCGCGACCGGGACGTGCTCCGGGTGGGCTACCTGCCCATCAGCGACCACCTGCTGGCCATGGTGGCGCACCAGCGCCACGAGCAGGCCGGGTTCCGGGTGGCCCTGCGCAAGTTCCTCACCTGGTCCAGCCTGGCCAAGGCCCTGGCCAACGGGACCCTGGACATGGCCATGCTCATGGCCCCCCTGGCCATGCACCTGCACGCCCGGGGCGTGCCCCTGGTCTGGGCCCTGGACGGCCACCACGATGGCAGCGCCATTGCGGTACAGCCCGATCTGGCCCGGCGCGGGGCCTGGAGCCGCGGCCCGGGCCGGGTCCTGGCCGGGGCCACCCTGGCCCTGCCCCATACCTTCTCCACCCACGGGGTGCTCCTGCGCGCCGGCCTGGGCTTCGGCCAGGCGGACGGACCAGGCTCCTTCCGGCCCCGCTACCTGTCTCCACCCTTCATGCTCCGCCCCCTGGCCCGCAAGGAGGTGGACGGATTCTTCTGCGCCGAGCCCTGGGGCCTCATGAGCGAGGCCGCGGGCTCGGGCAAGGTGCTCCTGCGCTCCCGGGACCTGGCCCCGGGCCACGTGTGCTGCGTGCTGGCCGCCACCCTGGCCTTTGCCGGGGAGAAGCCCGGCCTGTTGCGCGACTACCTGCGGCTCCTGGCCGCGGCCGCGGACTACGTGCATGCCCGGCCCCGGGAGAGCGCGGCGATCCAGGCCCGCTACACCGGGGTGGACGCCGAGGCCGCGGCCGAGGTCCTGCTCCGCGGCCACGTGACCTTCCGCGACCTGGCCCCGGACCGTTGCCGAGCAGAGCAGACCATGCGCCAGGCCCTGGCCGCCGGGGTCCTGGACCGGCCCTGCGACCTGGGCGGGCTGCTCCTGGCCGGCCGCGCCTAACGCCCTTTTTCGAGTTTCATCCCCGAACAGCGAACCTTTTTCCCGCCTTGTGCGTCATTATTATATAAGCTGTCACACTCCAACAGGAGGGAGTCCCATGCCGGCCAGCGTTGACGAATTGGTGGTCCGGGTTGCGGATGTCTGCTCCTACAAATGGGACATGCTCAAGGAAAGGCCCCTGGCCTTCCTCCTCTCGGCCTTTGCCGGAGGGGCCTTCGTAAGCTTCGGAGCCATGCTGGCCCTCTCGGTGAGCGCCGGGGTTCCGGAGAACCTGGCTCCTGGCCTGGCGAACATGGTCATGGGCATGGTCTTCGCCTTCTCCCTGGTGATCATCCTGTTCAGCGGCATGACCCTGGTCACCGCGGACATGGCCCTGGGGGTCATCGGGGTATTCCACCGTCGGCTCTCCTGGGGCCAGTTCCTCTGGATGGTGGCCGCGGGCTACCTCGGCAACTTCGCGGGCAGCATGATCTTCCTCTGGCTGCTGTCCATGGGCGCAGGCTACGAGTCCTGGCCCTGGCTGGCCCGGGCCCACGCCATCGGGGCCTTCAAGACCGGGGCCACCGCCACCCAGGTTTTCGTCATGGGCATCGTCTGCACCTGGACCCTGCAGTCCGCGGCCATCCTCTTCATCAAGGCCGGGGACGACGTCTCGCGGGTGCTCATGGCCGCCTACGGCCCCTTGGCCTTCGTGGCCGGCATGACCGAGCACTGCATCGCCAACATCGGCTTCCTGGCCGTGCCCCTGTTCCAGCAGGACCTCTACCTGGCCAAGGCCGCCGAGCTGGGCGCCAAGGTCGGCCCCCTGCTGCACTGGGGCTTCGGCCAGTTCGGCTGGGCGCACAACCAGATCTACACCGTGCTCGGCAACATCCTCGGCGGCATCCTCTTCGTAGGGATCGTGTTCCAGCTGGTGTCCAACCCCCGGCGGGTGACGCGCATCTACGCCACCAAGACCGAGCACATGCTCAAGCTCTAGGAGGCGGCTGTGGACATGCAATACAGCCCGTTCAACCCCGTCATCTGGCTGGCCTTTGCGGCTTTTGTCGTCGTGGTCTGGGCCGTGGTGGCCCTGTTCCACAAGAAATATCCCGACTACGGACGGTTCGGCGAGCAGGCCGGGCCGGACGAAAAGGACCAGACCTAGCTGGCCCGGAACGACAAGGAGGGGAATATGCTGAAAACCGGCTGGATTCCCACCGTGTGTTACCAGTGCAAGGCCGAGTGCGCCATCCTGGCCAGGGTGGAGGACGGCGTGCTCAAGGAGGTCCGCGGCAACCCCCGGGCCCGGGGCAAGGCCTGCGTCAAGGGCATGGCCGGCGTGTCCCTGGAGTACAGCCCGGACCGCCTAACCCGGCCCCTGAAGCGGGTGGGCAAGCGCGGCGAGGGCAAGTTCGCGCCCTGCTCCTGGGACGAGGCCCTGGACGCCATGACCGCCAAGCTCAAGGACCTGCGCGACCGCGGGCTAGCCCACACCCTCACCGCCAGCTTCTTCCCGCACTCCATCACCGACCCCAAGTGGCGCTTCCTGAACGCTTACGGCGGATTCATCAACACCGCCCTGCCCCACTGCGACTCCGCCAAGATCATCGCCTTCATCACGGCCATGGGCGGGGTGCCCAACCACCACATCCCGCCGGCGTTCTTCACCACGCCCAAGGGCGGCATCATCATCC
>JAEXTU010000020.1 GCA_023453335.1 Pseudomonadota bacterium
GAACCCGCCCTGCCCGGTCCAGAACACCGGGTAGCCGCGCACCCGGTCGGCGATGGCCCAGGTCCGCGTGGGGCCCACGGCCAGGAAGCCGAAGCTCCCGGCCAGGGGGGCCAGGGCGGCCAGGACCTCGGGCAGCTCCCAGTCCCGGTCCTGGGGCAGGACGGCCAGGAAGGCGGCCGCGCTGTCCGCGGGGCCGGCGCAGGCCACCCGGTGCGCGCCGTGGCTGGCCGCGCGCCAGCCGTAGGCGGGGTCCAGGAGCACCCGGCCCATGCTACCCCCGGCCCGCCAGGCGGTTGCGCACCGCGTTCACGAACATGAGCCCGGCCAGCCGGGCCTTGCGCAGCAGCTCCGCCGGGGTCAGGTTGCGCAGGCCGCGCGGGGACAGGTTGTACTTCACCCCGCGCCAGAACGAGGCGAAGTTGGCCAGATCCACGCTGGTGATGCGCTTGAACTTCTCGTGGAACTCGCAGATCTGGGGCACGGTGAGGTGCTCCAGGTACACCGGCAGGCTGGCGTCCCAAGGCCGGGAGAGGGTTCCGTGCGGGGTGGAGTACGGGGCGAACCAGTCGAAGTCTTTGGGCAGCACCCCGCGCTCCTGGGCGATGGCGCACAGGGCCGCGTCCGGGGTGATGCGGGTGGTCTGCAGCCCGGTGTTGGCGATGTAGGGGGCGATGTTCTTCACGAAATCGATGGTCATCTGGGCGTCTTCCACGGTCTCGTCGGGCAGGGAGACCATGCAGAACACCCAGACCTTGATGCCCAGCTCGAAGGCCAGCTTGCAGAAGGCCTCCACCTCGGGAAGCCGGATGTTCTTGCGGATGGATTTCAACACCTTGGGCGAGCCGGTCTCCAGGCCGATCTCCACCGAGTCCAGCCCGGCCCGGCGCATGAGGCGCAGGATGTCGGTGTCGATGTTCACCCGGCTGTAGCAGCGCCAGCGCAGGTCCAGGTTGCGGGCCAGCATGCCCTCGCACAGGGCGGTGACGAACTTCTTGGAGATGGTGAGCGAGGAGTCGGTGAAGCTCACGTTGCGCACGCCGGTGGCGGCTATCTTGTCCTCGATCTCATCCAGCACGCTGTCCACGCTGCGGTAGCGCACCTTGGAGGCGGTGAGCGAGCAGTACACGCACTTGTTGGGGCAGCCCCGGGTGGCGTGCACCGAGAAATAGGCGTGGGAGGCATCCAGCTTGGTCGAGCCCAGGAGCTCCTCGGGCTTCAGGTCGGTCTTGCCCTTGGTGTCGTAGGAGCGGAACAGGTCCAGGTCGTCCTCCTGGCAGCGGTCCGGGTTGTGCTCCACCCGGCCTTCCTTGCGCCAGGACACCCCGGCGATGCCCTCCATGTCGCGGCCGGCCTTCACCGCCTGCACGATCTCGGTGAAGGTCACCTCGCCCTCGCCGCGTACCACCGCGTCCACCTCGGGCAGCTTCTCCAGGGTCTCGGCGGGCAGGAAGCCGAAGTGCCGGCCGCCCACCACCACGAAGGCGTCGGGCGCGGCGGCCTTGACCTTGCGGATGAGCTCGTAGGCGAAGAAGCGCTCCCGGGTGTAGCCGGTGATGCCCACGATGGGCCGCTGCCCCCTGGCCACCCGGGCGGTGACCTCCTTCAGGTCGCGGGGGAAGTAGGCGCAGTCGATGATCTCCGAGGGGTGGCCGTGGTCCTCCAGATAGTACTTGATGAGCTTCAGGCTGGTGATGGCCATCTTGTACTTCTGGTCCACCCAGGGAGAGAGCAGGAAGATCTCGTGCATGAAAACCTGTCCTCTAGGCCTGGCCCGCGGCCAGGAACTCGTCGCGCAGCATGCCGAATTCCAGGACGTCCACGAAGCGGCCGTCCTTGTACAGGGCCTGCCGGCGGCGGCCCTCCTCGCGCATGCCCAGGCGCTGGGCCAGCTTCTGCATGGCGATGTTGTCCTCGCCGGTGCCGCAGCCGATGCGCATGAGCCCCAGCTCCTTGAAGCCGTGCCCCAGGAGCAGCCGGCCGGCCTCGGTGGCCACGCCCTTGCCCCAGGCCGCGCGGTCGCCGATGATCACCGCGAACTCGGCGCTGCGGTTCACCAGGTCGATGCGGTCCAGGCTCACGTTGCCCAGGTGGGCGTGGCTGGCCGCGTCGCACACCGCCAGCACCAGGGTGTGCGGCCCGCCCGCCGCGGCATCCAGGAACTCCCGCATGCGGCGGGCGGTGTTGGGGAAGCGGTGGTGGTTGTTGAACCGGCAGACCTCGGCGTCGTCGAACCAGTCGAACCAGGGCCCGGCCAGGTCCTCCTCGCGCAGTCCGCGCAGGTACACGGTCTTCCCGCTCAGAAACGGCGTGGGCATGTCAGTGTCCCTCCCGCCCTCCTCCCTGCGCCAGGGAGGCGAGCGCGGCCGCGGCCTGGGCCGTGGCGTCGCAGATGAAATACTCCTCCAGTTGCCCGGCGTCGGGCAGCGGGAGGCTTCCCTTCAGGAAGGCCGGCAACAGGTCGGCCAGTTCCGCCGGATTCGCGGCGCTGGGAATGAGCCCGGCGTCGATGCAGGGCAGCCAGGCCCGTTCGACGGCCCGGGGCAGCACCGCCAGGGTGGGCACCCCGAAGAACAGCGACTCCTCCAGGAGCATGGAGGACAGGCCCAGCATGCGGTCCGCGGCAAAGGTCAGCTCGAACACCGGCTCGGCCTGGCTCACCTGCTGCACCCGGGGCAGGTAGCGGGCATACTGGGCCGCGGTGTTCTTGGGGTGCAGCCGCAGCACCAGCCAGGGGTCGAGCCCGGCCCCGGCCAGGGCGTCCAGCACCTCCTCCAGCACCACCAGCGCCCGGGCGTGGGTGTCGCCCCAGCCGGCCAGGGCGTAGTCCGGGGTGCGGGACAGTTCGGGGTCGTCGTGGTGGTCCAGGCGCTCGCAGGCAAAGAGCACCACCGGCCGCTCCGCCGGGGCCTGGGGGAAGAAGCGGCGGCGCAGGGCAACGCGGTCCAGGCCGCGCAGTTCCGCGCGCTTGGCGCGCAGGAAATCGTTGTGGGGGTGGCCGCACACCGTGATGTTCCCGGCCGGGAAGCCAAGGGCCACGTAGTCTTGCCGGGTCCAGGGGTCGGGCACCAGGAGATGGCGAGGGGCCAGGCCCAGGGGATCGCGACCCCGGCCCAGAAAGCGGCGCGCCGCGCCCACCCGGGTGTCCACCAGGCCGGCGCTGGGCACGCCCGCGGCCCGGGCCGCACCGATGAGCGCCAGGCCCAGGGTGTCCGGATTCTTGGCCGTGCCGCAGGCCACCAGGCGCGGGGCGTGCAGGGCCAGGAGCCGGGCCGGGTCCGCATCGCCGGCCACCACCACGTGGGGCACCTCGCGCCGGGTGAGGTACTCGGCGATGCTCGCGTGGGCCAGCACCGTGCAGGACACCCCCAGGCCGGCCAGGGCCGCGGGCAGGGCCGCGGCGAAATTGGCCGCGCCCGGGTCCTCCACGTAGAACAGGATGTCCGCGCCTGCCGCCACCCTACTCCCCTCCTCCCACGTCCACTCGGGAGCCGCCCGCGGCGGCCGAGGCCAGCACCGCGTCGCACACCGCCTCGGTGGCCAGGGCCTCATCCAGGCCGCAGCAGCAGGCCCGTTCGCCGGCCAGGGCGGCCGAGAGGTCGTCGTACATGCCGTAGTAGGCCTCGCCCAGGGTGTAGGGCAGGGCCTGGGGCCGGTCCGAGGCCACCTCGCGCCGGTCGTCCAGGGCACGGTGGGCGCCGGCCGGGAAGGCCTGGCCCAAGAGCCCCTCCACCAACAGGGAGAGGCGGCCCTTTTCGCCCCAGATGTCCAGGCCGCCCTCGCGGTACTTGGCGTAGTCCACGGGCAGGAAGGAGGCCGTGGCCCCGCTGGCCAGGCCCAGGGCAAAGGGCAGGTTGGGGTCGCCGGGATGCACGGTTTCGCCCCGGCTCTCGCCGCCCAGGGCGCGCACCCAGGCCACCTCGCCCAGGAGCATCCGGGCCAGGTCCACGAAGTGCGCGCCGATGTTGAACAGGCCCCGGCCGTAGAGCCCGAACACCGCCTGGACCCCGCCCACCAGCGAGGCCAGCCCGCCCGCGGCCAGCTCCCGGTACATGACGTCGGCGCGGCGGAAATAGTTCACCTGGACCGTGAGGCCCCGCTCCCGGCAGGCATCGGCAAAGGCCCGGCGCTCCGGGGCGGCCAGGGCCAGGGGCTTCTCCACCAGCACCCCGCGCAGGCCGGGCAGGGCGTCGAGCGCGGCCAGGCGCGCCCCGGGCGGCACGGCCAGCACCGCCACCTCGGGCGCAAGCTGGGCCAGGCCCGCGGCGGACTCGGCCACGCAGGGCACCTTCCACTCGCCCGCCGCGCACTCCCGGGCCGCGGGGTCCGGGTCGGCCGCGCCCACCAGCTCGAACCCGGGATGGGCGGCCAGCACCTGGGCGTGCGAGGCGAAGCGGTAGAACCGGGCCTTGGCCCGGTTGCCGGCCTCGGACGCGGCGATGCGGCCGAAACCGACCAGCACGGTGCGCAGGGGCGCGCTCACCGCACCGCCTTCTTGCGGCAGTCGATGTTGATCGCCAGCAGCTCGGGCTCGCGCTTGAGCAGGGCCATGACTTCCTCCACCCCGAAGCCGGGACCGTGCGCGGGCAGGAGCCGCTCGTACACCGCGTTCACGAAGGCCAGGTCCTCGGGGTAGTCCAGGCAGAACCGGTAGTGCGGCGCGCGCCAGCGGTCCGGGGCCTGGAGATGGATGACCCGGTACATTTCCGGGTGCTCGTAGAAATAGAGTGACACGTGTTCGCGCACCGCGGGATCGGCCACGGTGCGGGACACCTCCTCCAGCAGGGCGAAGGGAAAGACTTGCACGTCAACCCCGGTGGGATAGGTCTGCCGGTAGGTGTTGGACACCACGGAGCAGTCGTTGGCCAGGAAGGTCTCCACGCCCATGTCGATGACCTGGGGGTCCAGGAGCGGCGAGTCGCCGGTGACCTCCACGACGAGCTCGCTGCCCATCATGCGGTGCGCCTCCACCACCCGGCCCAGCACGTCTTCCTCGCTGCCCCGGAAGACCTTGACCCCCTCGGCCTCGCCCCACGTCTCCACCGCGTCGTCGCGGGGGTCCACCGAGGTGGCCACCACCACGTCCTGCACGGTGCGGCACAGGCGCAGCCGCTCCACGTGCCGGGTGAGCGAGGGCTTGCCGGCCACGTCCATGAGGATCTTGCCGGGCAGCCGAGAGGAGCCCATGCGGGCCTCGATGCTGGCCACGGTGCGGGGGACGCTCATGCCGCCTCCAGGCCGACCAACTCGGCGCGGCGGGCGTGCACCTTGCGGAAGGCCTGCACCAGGAGGCCCGCGGTGTCGTCGTCCACGTCCCAATTGGTGGGCTCGTAGGCCATGAGCTCGGTAAAGTGCATGCGCTCGCACACCGGGCACAGGCCCTTGGGGTACTGCACGTCGCTCTGGCTGAAGGGGTAGCCCTCCCGGCCCACGGCCACGCGCTTCTGGAACAGGGGCAGCAGGTACAGGGGCCGCACGTACCCGCAGTAGATCGGGAACCCTTCCGCATTGAGGGCCTTGGCGAACTGCTCCCGGGAGCAGCCCAGGGCCGCGGCGTCCACCCGCACCGGCCACAGGTAGTACACGTGGCGGCAGCCCGGCCGCACCGCGGGCACGGTGATGCCCTCCAGGCCGGCCAGCTCGGCCGAGAGCCTCTGGCAGACCCGCTCCCGGGCCGCCACGTGGCCGTCCACGTTCTTGAGCTGCTCGATGCCCACCGCCGCGCTCAACTCGGTGAGGCGCAGATTGAAGCCGAACAGGTTGGAGAGGTCGTCCACCCCGGCCTGCTCCACCACGCTCTCGGCGTGGTTGCGGATGAGCTGCATGCGCAGGGCCAGGCGGTCGTCGTCGGTGCAGCACATGCCGCCTTCGCCGGTGTGGATGTGCTTGTGGTAGTTGAGGCTGAACACCCCGATGTGGGCGATGGTCCCGGCCAGTTTGCCGTTCTCCGCGGCCAGGGGGCCCTGGGCGTTGTCCTCGATGAGCACGAGTCCCTTGGCCTCGCATAGGGCGCGCAGCTCGTGCAGCCGGGCCGGGTGGCCGAAGAGGTTCACCGCGATGACCGCCCGGGTGCGCGGGGTGATCTTGCGCGCCACGTCCGCCGGGTCGATGCAGAAGGTGTCCGGCTCGATGTCCGCGAACACCGGCACCGCGCCGTAGGCCAGGGGCGAAACCACGGTGGCGGACATGGTGTAGGGCGGAACGATGACTTCGTCGCCCGGCCCCACCCCGGCCGCGCCCACCGCGGCCACCAGGCCGGAGGTGGCGGAGTTCACGGACACGGTGTGTTTGCACCCGAAGCGGGCGGACCAGTCCTTCTCGAACCGCTGCACCAGCTCGCCGCCGAAGAAGCCCTTGCGCCAGCTCCCGTAGAACCCGGACAGGCAGCCCCGCCGCACCACCGCGGCCACGGCCTCGGCCTCGGCCTCGCCGATGGAGCAGTAGCGCGGGAGCGGCTCGGGAATCACCGGCTTGCCGCCGAAGATGGCCAGTTCGGACATGGTATCCTCGCAGTGCGGCACGGGCCGCACAGGTTGACGTCTTCTATGCCGCCTTGCCCGTGGCCGGGGTCCAGCCGGCCAGGAACAGGGAGAATCCGGCGATCCACAGGAGCTTGGCCAGGGCCAGGGCGCGGCCTTTCAGTCCCTTCACCCGCAGGGCCAGGCGCAGGGCCTTGCCCGGGCAGAGCCCGCCCGGCACGTCATAGCCCGCGCAGCGGGCGATGCGGCCGGTGACGTCCCGGACCACCGCGGCGTCCTCCTCGGACAGCACGCCCTTCCAGCGCTCCAGGGGCCGGATGTCCATGCCGCGGCCCGACTCCTCGGGCGCGTTGGTGGCCCGGTAGGAGAGCCTGCCCACCGCCTCGGCCAGCTGGTCCGCGGGCAGGGGCGAGACCTCCAGGAAGGCGAAGGCCCCGGACAGGGTGGCCACCGGGTCCTGCACCAGGTCCTCGAAGCGCAAGAGCCGGCTGGTCCGGGGATGCCGCCGGGCAAAGAGGAGCATGCGCAGGGTCATGTGCGCCCAGTGGATGGCCGAGGCCAGGAGCTTGTCGTACTCCACCCGGGGCCAGGCCTCGCCGGCCTTGTCCGCGGAACGCACCGCCATGGAGGACACGCTGGCCAGGGGGTCGCGGGCGATGAACAAAAAGCGCGACCAGGGAAAGCCCCGGGCGATGTCGCCCACCCCGGCGCAGTCGTTGGACTTCTCGCACCAGCAGCGGATGTCCTTTGCCTGCTTGGTGAAGAGGGTGGTGAGGGAATAGAGCATGGGGTACAGGGACCACAACTCGGCCATGCGCCTGCGCTTCACCGCCCGATTGGTGAAGCGCTTCCACTCCAGCCGCTCCGCCTCGCCCAGCCCGGCCAGGATGTCCTTCTCCTGCTTCCAGAAGTTGGGGAGCTTGACCAGGATGCGCAACAGGCGCTCGTGCACCGTGTTGCGGTACTGCCAGACGTGGCTCACGAAGTGGGTCATGCCCCGGAAGGTCAGGACCTCCGGGTGCAGGCCGATGGCGTTGTACAGGAGGGTGGTCCCCCCCCGCACCGGGCCCACCACGTAGGCCAGGCGCTCCAAGGCCTCCGGCCCGGGCAGCCCCGGGATGGGCGGCGTACGCAGTTCCGCGTCGGGCATGGGCTCCCTGTCCCCCTACCTGGCCACCGCGGCCAGGGGGTTCATCCGCCGCGGGATGAGCCCGGCCTCGGCCAGGGTGTCGGCGAAGTTGAAGAGCAGGTAGTCGTTGAACCGCCGCGCCGTGAGCTGGAGCCCGAAGGGCAGCCCTGCCGGGCCGGAGAAGGCCGGCACCCCGATGACCGGCAGCCAGGTCATGGTCCACATGAGGCAGGGGTCGGGCTTCTCCACCTCGTGCCGGGCCGGGGCCTCGCCCGCGGTGGACAGGGACACCATCACGTCCCAGTCCCTCAGGAACTCGTCCATGTCCGCGGCCAGATCGGCCTGGCGGTCCAAGGCCTTGCGGTACTGCTCCGGGGTCACGGCCAGGCCGCGCTCCATGAGCTCGTTCATGACCGGCGAGACCTGCTGCCGGTTCTTGTACTCCTCCTGGAAATAGTAGGAGAGGGTCTTGTCGTAGATGGTGCCGTGCACTGCGTGGGTCTCGGCCATGCTGGCGGGGAGCGTGACCTCCACCACCTCCACCTCGCCGGTGGCGGCCACTGCCTTGGCCCAGGTCAGCAGGGCCTCGCGGGCGTAGTCCGGGGCGTGCTCCCAGGTGTGGGTGCGGGCCAGGGCCAGCCGCCAGGGACGGCCCGGGGCCTTGTTCTGGCGGGCCTGGTCGGTGAGGGCCGCGTTGGAGATGGGGTAGTTGTCCCCCTTGACCCGCACCACCTCGAACATGCGGCGCAGGTCCTCCTGCCAGCCGGCGAAGAAGCCCACGGTGTCCAGGGTGTCGGTGGTCTTGAGGATGCCGGTGCGGGGGATGAGCCCGAAGGAGGGCTTGCACCCGTAGACCCCGCAGAAGCTGGCCGGCCGCATGATGGAGCCCGCGGTCTGGGTGCCCAGGCTGAGCGGCACCATGCCGGTGGCCACCGCGGTGGCCGAGCCGCTGGAGGAGGTGCCCGGGGTGCGGGAGGCGTCGTGCGGGTTCAAAGTTTCGGCCAGCAGGGTGTGCACCGCGAACTCGGCGGTGACGGTCTTGCCCGGGACCACCGCCCCGGCCTCCAGCGCGTTGAACACCACCCGGGCGTCGTTGCCCGGGGTGAAGCCCTGCCACAGGGGAGAGCCCATGCAGGTGGGGAAGTCCCTGGTGTTGAACACGTCCTTGACCCCCACCGGCAGGCCGTGCAGCCAACGCAGTGGTTGTCCCTGGGCCGCGCGCTCTTCGGCCGCCTTGGCCTGGCGGCGCAGCACCGCGGGGTCCAGGCAAGTGAAGGCGTGCAGCCCGGGGTCCAGGCGCTGGATGCGGGCCAGGCAGGCCTCGGCCACCTCGGAGGGGCTGAAGCGGCCCGAGCGGTAGCCGTCGATGATCTGGCCCGCGCTCATCTCCAGGAACACCGAATCGGCCGGGGCCTGGTGGGCGGCCGGGGCCACCGGGGCCAGATCCGGGATGGCCAGGGGATGCGGACCCTGGTACCGGTGCTTCTCGATAAGCTGCTGGGCAAAGGGCAGGATGCGCTCGCGGTTCTTATGGCCCTTGGGCTTCACCGGCAGCTTGAGGCCGCGCAGGGGACCCTTGCGGTGGCCCTCCATGGTCTTCACTACCTCCTCCTCGGTGAGGCCGGAGATCTTCGTGAAGTAGTCCATGGCCTCGGGCCGCACCGGGTCGAAGCCCTTGACCGTCTCCAGGCCCTCGTCCCGGATCATGAGGCCGTTACGCACGTCGATGCTGGTGTGGAAGGTGGAGCGGGAGAAGCCGCGCTTGAGGTAGCAGGTGAAGTCGTGCATGCCGGGCATCATGCACTCGGCGCTCTTGTAGCCCTTGTAGGTCTGCTCGATCTCGGTTTCCTTCCACCCGAAGTTGTCGCGCACGAACTCGGTCTGGCGCTCGTCGTCCCAGAAGATGTAGGCCCCCAGGTGGATGCCCTTGACCTGGGCGTTCTCGCACTCCTCGGCGCTGGGCAGGTCGAAGGGCGCCAGCTCCCGGCGCTCGATGTAGTCGCAGTCGGCCATCTCCTCCGGGGTCTTGCGGGCCGAGACCTTGAGGAAATACTCCCGGTCGTAGACCACGGGCTGGTAGTAGGAGCCCTGGTTGCGGCCTTCGGCCGCGTGCTCGCCGTAGACCAGGAGCGGGATGCGGAAGCGCACCGCGATCTGCAGCGGGAAGGTGCCGCAGCCCATGTGGCAGTGCCAGCAGGTGTCGCCGATCATCTCCAGGGACCGCTTGGACATGCGGTTCACCAGGCCCCGGTTGGGGGTGTAGATGATGTGGTCGACGTTGAAGGTTTCGATGGAGTTGATGAGGTTGTACCACCCGGTCTCGGAGTACCAGTTGTGGTTGAAGGTCACAGCCAGGGGCCGCACCCCGTAGACCTGGGTGAGCATGTAGAGCTGGAAGGTGGAGTCCTTGCCGCCGCTGATGGGGATCATGCAGTCGTAGGCCGCGCCGCGGGCCTTGGCGTCGGCCTTGGCCTCCTCCAGGATGGCGCGCAGGGCGCGCTCGCGCTCGGCCCAGTCGATGTGCATCTTCTCCTCGGAGGAGCGGCAGGCCTGGCAGATGCCCACCTCGTCGAAGGTGATACCCTCGTCGGTCTCGGGGAAGCAGCAGCGCACGCAGTAGCGCATGGTCTTGTCGAACAGGGGGGTGGGCCGCTTGGACATGGATGGATCCTCCGCCTATCTCCGGTGGTTCACTGCTTGGGGGGTGAAGAGGTTCGCGTCGAGCGCGACCTCGGTGAAGTTGATCTTGCGCTTGATGAAGTCCACGTCGGCCCGTTGTCCCTTGGCCGCGGCGATGGCCGCGGCCAGGTCCTCGCGGGTGGACACGAACCGACCGCCCCAGTTCTCCACCGGGGTCATGCGCGGATATATCTTCTGGTACTCCTCGGAGTACCGGCAGTACTCGATGACCGGCACCCCGCAGGAGAGCACGTAGTACTCGGCCGAGGACTCGCCGGTGGAAAAGGCCAGGATGGACTTCTCGGCCAGCACGGTGATGGGCTCGTAGGCGATGACGATGTTCTCGTCGGCGTACTGCTCACGGAGCATCTCCTCGGTGAGGAAATAGCCGCCCTTCTGGTACTTGGGCTTGAGCACGATGAGGGTGTCCGGGTGCTCCTTGCGCACC
Source organism: Pseudomonadota bacterium (assembly GCA_023453335.1). Lineage (GTDB taxonomy): Bacteria > Desulfobacterota > Desulfovibrionia > Desulfovibrionales > Desulfovibrionaceae > UBA6814. The sequence continues at coordinate 10,733 of JAEXTU010000020.1, forward strand.
GCCCGGATGATGTCGTCGATGAGCACGTCCACGTCCGAGCCCGGGGCGAACAGGTAGTTGCCCTTGCGCAGCACCAGCACCAGGACGATCTCCTTGGCCGCGGCCACCTTGGGATGGTCGAAGCGCGGCGGGTGCTGCCGCATGAAGGCCTTCCACCAGGGCTGCATGTGCGGCGCGGGCACCAGCACCAGGTTCTGGTAGTCCAGGGTGTCGTAGATGCGCATCTCGTCCAGGTTCTGGGCCAGGACGCTTTTCACCTTCACCTTGGCCGTGGCCAGCTCCTTGGTCTTGCCCATGGCCGCCCACTGCTCGGCCGTGACCTGGGTCACGCAGCGCTCGCGCTCCTCGTCGATGAAGGCCGAGGACACCCCGCGGGTGTGCCAGGCGTTCTTCATGCGGTCGAAGAACCGGGCGAACCCGTAGCCCGCGGCCTTGTCTGGCAGAAAGACCAGGAGCCCCGGGGACAGGGCCAGGCGCAGGAGCAGCCAGGCCCGGCGCAGGCGGCGGCGCCAGTGGTCCCAGCGGGTCCTGGGCCAGTCCGGCTCCAGGCGCACCAGCTCGGTCAGGTCCTCGAGCCAGTGCCGCCAGGCCCCGTGCCCGCCCACCGACTCCCAGGACTTGTGGTCCTGGAACACCACGGTGGTCGGGTGCCCCTGGCCGGCCAGGGCCAGCACGATGGGCAGGTTGGTGTCGTTGCGGCCGTATTCCCGGCCCGCGAAATACACGATGCGCACGCCTATTTCCCCAGGATGTAGCGGTGGTCGCCCTCGCCCCACATGAGGCGGTCCTGTTCGGTCCCGTTCTGGGCCAGCCAGTCGATGTCCGTGGCCACCCCGCGCGAACAACGGGTCCAGGCCGTGAACCCGGTCTCCGCAAAGAGCTGCTCCAGCTCCGCCTTGGTGGAATGGGCCTCGATGGGCACGTACCAGGTGTCGCAGAAGATGAAGCGGTTCCGGGGCATGCCGATGAGCCGCAGCACCTCCATGGCCAGGCCCTGGGGGATCTTCTTCATGAAGGTGTTCATGAGCCGCCGCGCGGTCCAGAAGAGCCCGCCCGCGCCGTACACGTAGTACCAGGCCGCGCCGCCCTTCCTGAGCACCCGGAAGGCCTCCCGGGTGCCCCGGGGGATGTCCCCGGTGTGGTGGATGGTGCCGTTGGCGTACACGAAATCGAAGGACTCGTCGCTGAAGGGCAGGTCCAGGAGCGAGCCCTTCCTGAGGGTGACGTTGGCCACCCCCAGGTCGGCGATGAGCCGGTTGCCGAAGGCCAGGCCCCCGTCGCCGAAGTCCACGCCCACCACCTCGCCCGCGCCCAGCCGGGACAGGGCGATGGAGTAGCGGCCCGAGCCGCAGCCCGCGTCCAGCACCCGCTTGCCCGCGAACAGGCCCAGGTCCACCCCGTTGTCCACCAGCCGGGTGCGCAACATGGCCGTGGCCTCGTCCACGATGTCCGCGGGGAACTCGTTCCACAGCGCGCCGTAGACCTTGCCGGTGGCCTCCTTGAGCTCACACTCCGCCGGGTCCTTGCACCACTTGGCGAAGTCCTGGGCATAGGCCCCGATGCCCTCGAACTGGCCGAGCACCGCGGCGCCCCGGTCCAGCACGTCGGCGCAGACCTCCAGGGGATGGCGGCCCTCCTGTCCCACGGGCCGGGGAATGTAGGGGTCGGTGGGGTACATGTTGCGGAAGAGCTCGTGCATGAGCACCACCACCAGGGCGGGATGCCGCTGCCAGCCCGCCTCGCAGGCGGCCATGAAGCGTTCCAGGCGGTCCGTGATATCCTTGGGCAGCGCGGTCATGCCTTCACCTCGCCGCCCTCGGGCAGCTTGACCACGAAGAAGGACTGGCCGCAGGCCTTGCACTCCTTGTGGGAATAGGCCCCAGCCCGCACGTCGGCGCGGATCTGCCTGAGCAGGGGGCTGTTCACGAAGATGTCCCGCAGGTCGTCGGTGAGCACGTTGCCCAGCACGATGTTGCGCCCGTAGATGGAGCAGCAGGGGTGCACGTCCCCCTTGGAGTCGATGGTCAGCTTCTTGAAGACCTCCTCGCAGACCATGGGCTTGTTCACCGCGCCGGGCGGGATGATGGGGTCCAGCCGGTCGTAGACCTTGTAGAAGGGCTGGATCTCCACGTAGTCCACCACGTCCTTGAAGGCCTCCACAAAGGCCCGGGCCTCGTGCACGTTGTGCCTGGAGGGCACCAGGGAGGCCCGGGTGCGGGGCATGACCCCGCCGGTCATCTCCTGGCGGATGTCCCGGAAGCGCCGGATGTTGGCGTTCACCGTGTCCCAGTTGCCGCCCTTGCGCACCAGGGCGTAGGTCTCGGGCGTGGCCGCGTCCACCGAGAAGAGCAGGTGGGTGAGCCCGGCGGCGATGACCCTGCGGGCCAGGTCCGCGGTGAGCATGGTGGCGTTGGTGGTCATGAGCACGTCCATGATGCCCGCGTCCACGCAGAGCTTGATGCGCTCGGCAATGTCCCGGGCCAGGGTGGGCTCGCCCAGCCAGTTGAGGCCGATGGAGGGCAGCCGGTACTTGGCGGCCTGCTCCAGAATGGCGTCCAGGATGTGCCGGGGCATGATGCCCTGGTCGTACTTGGCCGCCATCTCCGCCTCGATGTCCTGGCAGTGCTCGCCGTGGATGCAGCTCACGCACTTCAGGTTGCAGGAGAAGGCGGTCTCGATGGTGATGTAGAGCGGGAACTCCAACTCGGGACCTAAGTCCTTCCAGGGGGTGTACCAGAGGGTGCGGTAGGCGGCGTAGCGCTCGCCGAACCGCTCCCGCTGCCGGGCCTCGAAGGCGTCCCGGCCCTTCTCGATGATCTGCGCGAGGTCGTATTGGCCCATGTTCAGCCCTTCTTCTTGAGCACCAGGAACCCGTTCATGGACAGCCCGTCGAGGTCGGAGTTCTCCAGGGTGTAGAGCGCCTCCTTGGGGCCGAGCACGATGGGGTCGCCGTGCAGGTTGAAGCTGGTGTTCAGGATGCCGCCCACCCCGGTGAGCTTCTCGAACTCGCTGATGATGGCGTGGTAGGCGGGGTTGGTGGCCTTGCGCACCACCTGGGGCCGGGCGGTGAAGTCCGCCGGGTGCAGGGCGGCCACCAGCTCCTGGCGGGCCAGGGGGGTGCTCTCGAAGGCCATGGTCATGAAGTGGGGGATCACGTTCTTGGGGTTGACCACGTAGTCCGCGGCGCGCTCCTCCAGGATGCTCGGGGTGAAGGGCATCCAGAAGTCGCGGAACTTGATGGCCTGGTTGATCTTGCGCACCGTGTCGTGGCTGCGCGGGTCGGCCATGATGGAGCGGTTACCCAGGGCGCGCAGGCCGAACTCCATGCGGCCGGAGCAGCGGGCGATGATGTTGCCTCCAGCCAGCTCCCGGGCCACGTCCGCGGCGGTGGCCCCGCGCCGGACCTCGTAGGCCGCGGCGGCGGGGTCCGCGGCCAGGGCGGCCTCGATGTCCGCATCCGTGAACTCGGGGCCCAGGTACACGCTCTGCAGGGGCTCGATGGCCGTGGGGTCCTGGCCCGCCTCCTTCATCCGCTTCCAGGTGGCGAAGTAGGCCGCGCCGATGGACACCGAGGAGTCGCCGGCCGCGGGCGCGATGAAGATGTCCGCGATCTCGGGCAGCTCCATGATGGACTTGCCGGCCTTGATGTTCTGGGCCACGCCGCCGGAAAAGACCACCCGGTTGAGCCCGCTGGCCGCCACCGCGTTCTGGAACCACTGGCAGAGCAGGGGCTCGGTCATCTTCTCCACCGCGCCGGCGATGCCGTCGAAGCGGTGCCCCTCCAGGGCCTCCCGGAAGTGGTAGTAGAGGTCGCCCGGCCGCTGGTCGAACACGATGTTCAGGCCGTCCACCTTGAGGACCTTCTCGAAGACCTTCCAGCTCTTCTCCAGCTCCTTCACGTTGGCGTAGGGCGCCAGGCCCATGATCTTGTACTCGTGCTGGGAGGGCTTGAGCCCCAGCCAGAGGCAGGCGTACTGGTAGATGTGGCCGATGTGGTTCTCATGGTTGGCGGCCAACTCGCGCCGGCCGGCCCGCGCGTCCATCACCGACACCGAGCCGTTGGAGTAGTCGCCGCAGCCCTCCGCGGTCAGGGACAGGACCTGGTCCCGCCAGGGGCTGGCGAAGTAGGCGTAGAAGTTGTGGCAGTCCTCGTGGGTCACCACCTTGACCTTGTCCACGGGCACGCCGAGCTCCCGGGCCACGGTGGACAGGCGGATATCCTGCATCTCGATCATGTCCTGCTGGCTCATGTAGCTGCCCAGCAGGTGGTCCATGGGATAGGTGTCGTCGTAGCGGAAATTGGGGCGGTCCTTGTACAGGTCGTAGTAGTTGACCAGCTTGCCCTCGAACATCTTGGGCTTCCAGAAGGCCCGCTGCTCCAGCACCCAGTCGTCCACGCTGAAGTTGGCGTTGCGCTTCACCTTGGTGAGCACCGGGTTCCACTTCTCAGTGGCCAGGGCCACCTCGTCGATGTCCTTGGCCGCGAGGCCCGCGGCCTTCAAGCAGGCGGCGATGGCCTGGCGGGGGTAGCCGTAGTCGCCCTTGAGCCCGGAGAATCGTTCCTCCTGGGCCGCAGCCACCACCTTGCCGTCCACCATGAGCGCCGCCGAGGCGTCGTGCGCCTCCTGGATTCCCAAAATCACGTGCATGTCACGACTCCCTCTCGTCCAGATTGTCCGGTAGGATCATCTCGCCCGGGGCCAGGGGCCGCGTCAGGCGCTTGCCCAGCACCTCGGCCTCGCGGCCCGGGGCCATTCCGCCGCCCGGCCGCACCCAGGAGAGATGCTCCATCCCCAGCACCGCGCCCGCGGCCAGGGGGACCTTGGCCACGATGGAGCGCCGGTTGGGGGTCTTGCTCGTCTTCTCGCACCCGCTCATGCCCTTGCCCGGCCGGCCGAGCAGGGCCTCCACCTCGCGCACCCGGCGCACCAATTCCTTAAGGTCGGCCGGGTCCGCGGACAACTGGTGGTCGTCGAAGTCCGAGTAGTTCTTGTCCACGGTGAAGTGCTTCTCGATGATGCGCGCGCCCACCGCCACCGCGGCCACCGCGGCCTCGATGCCCAGGGTGTGGTCCGAGTAGCCCGGGGTCACGCCCAGGCCGGCCAGGGCGCGGATGGCCAGCAGGTTGGCGTCCTCCTCCGGCGTGGGGTAGCAGGACACGCAGTGCAGGATGGCCAGGTCCTGGCTCACCCCCTGCTCCTGCCAAACGCCGCGAATGAAGTCGCGGGAGCGCGCAACCTCCTCCAGCTCCATGAGCCCGGCGGACATGACGATGGGCTTGCCGGTCTGGGCCACCGCGCGCAGGAGCGGGAAGAAGTCGTTGTCCCCCGAGGCGATCTTGAAGGCCGGAACCAGTCCGTCCAGGAAGCGCACCGCGTCCAGGTCAAAGGGCGTGGACATGAAGAGCGTGCCGCAGGAGGCGGCCAGCCCGGCCAGCTGGGCGAACTGGTCGTAGGAGAAACGGAACTTCTCCAGCTGCGCCACCCGGGCGGCCTGGGACGCGCTGACCAGCTCCACCGGGTTGATGGTCTGGAACTTCACCGCATCGGCCCCGGCCTCGGCCGCGGCCCGCACCATGTCCTGGGCCAGGCCGAAGTCGCCCTCGTGGTTGTTGCCGATTTCGGCGATGATGAACACCCGCTCGTCGGTGTCGTGGTTGGCGATCTTCATGCTGTTCCTCCTAGAATCGGATGCGCCGGTCGAGCAGGCGGGCCAGGCGGTCGGCCTTGCGGCCGAACACGTTGGCCGCGTATGCGCCCAGGCGGGGTTCGCACTCCAGGCCCAGCCGCCGGGCCAGGTGGGCCCCGGCGCGGGCGGACAGGCCCTCGTCCACCCCGGGGCAGGAGGCGGCGTAGTCGGCCAGGGCCGCGTCCAGGCCGGCCTTGAACCGGTCCTTGTGCCGGGGGAAGAGCATGTCCAGGATGCGCTCCATGTGCTTCAGGTACAGGCCCCACAAGATCCCGACCCGGGAAGCCTCCAGCTGGGCCTCCAGCCCACGGCGCACTGCGAACATCTTGAGCCGCAGGAGCTCCTGCTTGAAGGCCGTGGGGTCCAGGCCGGAGCGGGCCAGCACCGCGGACAGGGCCGCGGCGTCGAACTCGAACTCCACGTAGAACGGCAAGGTGGCGTCGGCCAGGAAATAGGCCGCCTTGTCCGCGCGCATCCCGATCACGGCCGCACCTCCTCGCCGGTGTGGAAGTAGCCCAGGGACCGGATGTCGATGTCCGGGAACAGGGCGGCCAGTTCCCGGTTGTCCTCGTCGAAATAGAGCCGGATGAACTCCTCGGTGGCCTCGTCGAACTCCAGGGCCCAGCGCGGGGCCACCTTGGCGATGAGGCGGTCGATGGGCTTGGCCAGCTTGCGGTAGGCCCGGTAGGCCAGCATGTCCTCGGGGTCGAAGCCCTGCAGGGTGGTGCCCTGGAGCTTGTTCACCAGGAGCTGCACGTGGTGGGAGAAGGGCGAGTAGCGCACGTTGACCTTCTCCCCCAGGTCCGCGCCGAAGCGGCGGTCGGCCAGGCCCAGGAAGGCCAGCAGCCCGCGCATGGCCGCTTCGTTGAAGAAACGCTCGAAGAGCTCCACCCGCACGTTCTCCGCGCCGAAGCGGTCCCGGTACAGGCCGATGACCTTGTTGAAGCGCAGGCCGGGCAAGGTCTGGTCGCGCTGGCAGTACTCGGTGACGTAGCGGGGGAAGGTGAATCCGAACCCGCCCCGGATGCGCTGCTGGTACATGGACTTGAGCAGCCCGGCCTGGGAGCGGATCACGATGAGCACCTTGGCCTCGGGGGACAGGGCGTGCAGCCGGTCGCAGGTGCGGGTGATGTGCGAGTAGTTGCAGATGAACTGCTCGTGCGAGAGCACGTTGAGCCGCTCCGGGTCCGCGAAGCGCTCCCGCATCTCGGCCGCGGCGCCCGCGGGGTCGTAGAACAGGTCGTCGGCCTTGATGAGGCCGTAGGACAGGCCGTTGACCGGGATGTAGTTGATCCCGTCCACGGCCCTGAAGAAGCGCCGCTGCAAGAAGGTGCTGCCGCACTTCTGGTACCCGACGTGGAAGAGTTGGATCATGGGTGCGTCCTTATGCGCGGCCGCCCAGGGCCGCCTTGTCCACCACGAAGTCGTGCATGAACAGCACTTCCAACCCGGACTTGAAGAAGGTGTTGAGCGCGTCGGCCGGGGACTCCACCATGGGCTCGCCCTTGATGTTCAAGCTGGTGTTGAGCAGGATGGGCACCCCGGTGCGCCGCTCGAACTCGCTGATGAGCCCGTGCCAACGCGGATTGTCCGCGGCGTTCACGGTCTGCAGCCGGCCCGAGCCGTCCACGTGCACCACCGCCGGCACCTTGTGCCGCACCTCGGGCCGGAACGAGTAGACCTTCTCCATGTAGGGCGTGGGCATGGCCCCGTCCTCGAACCACTCGAGCAGGCGTTCCTCCAGGATGGCCGGGGCAAAGGGCCGATAGGCCTCGCGGTATTTCACCGCCAAGTTGATGCGGTCCTTCATGTCCTCGCGCCGGGGGTCGGCCACGATGCTGCGGTTGCCCAGGGCGCGCTCGCCGTACTCGCTGCGGCCCTGGAACCAGGCGATGATGCGGCCCTTCTCGATCTCGTCCACCGCGGCCCTGACCGGGTCGGCCACCCGGGTAAAGGGGATGCGGAAGCGCTCCAGGGCTTCCGAGATGTCCGCGTCGGTGTACACCGGGCCGCGGTACTCCCGGGCGTTGCCGGGGACGCGCCCGGCATGGCCGCCCAGCACGTGGTGGGCATACAGGGCCGCGCCGATGCTGCACCCGGTGTCGTCCGAGGCGTAGTTCACGAAGAGGTTGTCGAAGGGCGAGTTGGCCAGGGCCTTGCCGTTCATCACGCAGTTCATGGCCAGGCCGCCCGAGAGGCAGAGGTTCTTGAGGCCGGTGCGCCGGTGCAGCTTCACCAGGATGTCGAAGACCACCTCCTCGGTGACCTTCTGCACCGCGGCGGCCAGGTCGTAGCCGCGCTCCGCGAAGTCCTCCACCCCGCGCAGGGGCTCGCCGAAGAGCTCCACGAACTTGGGATTGAAGATGCGCGGCTTCATGAACAGGTAGTGGCTGTTGTAGGACAGGTCGATCTCGTAAAGCTTGTCGCTGTCCGCCGGGAAGGAGCGCACCAGGGAGCGGACCTTCTCGTAGTACCGGTCAGGGTCGCCGTAGGGCGCCGCGCCCATGAGCTTCCACTCGTCGGAGTTGGGCCTAAAGCCCATGAAGTCGGTGAACTCCTGGTAGAACACGCCCAGGCTGTGCGGGAAGAGCACCCGGTCCACCAGGTCGATGCGCGCGCCCGCGGCCCGGTACAGCGAGGTGCAGGACTTCTCGCCGAAGGCGTCCAGCACCAGCACCGCAGCCTCGTCGAAGGGCGACATGTAGAACACGCTGGCCACGTGGGACTTGTGGTGGTCGATGAACCGGAAAGGAAGGTTGCGGCCCGCGAAGAAGGGCAGGTTCATCTCGGCCACGTCGCCGAAGTCCTTTTCCCCGTGCTGATCCGGGATGAGCGAGGCGAAGTGCGCGGGTACCGAGTAGAAGAACTCGGGCAGGTAGCGCGCCGCGCCCACCTGGGGCCCCTGCAGCCGGTCCAGGTGCACGGTGGGGTTCCAGCCCACGGCCACCAGATCCACGTCGGCCAGGCCGATGCCCTCGTGGGCCAGGCAGGCCTTGACCGCGGCCAGGGGGAAGTTCTTGGTCTTCTTCTGCCGGGTGAGGCGCTCCTCGCACACCGCGAAGGTGAGCTCGCCGTCCTTCAGGATGGCGGCCGAGGTGTTGAACCCTGCCTGCTTGATGCCGATGATGTACATGTCCCGTCCTGTCAGTTGTGGAAGAAGACCTTCTTCCAGTCCGCGTAGACCGTGTCCCGGTAGAGGGTGCGGTCGTACTTGCCGTTCTTGAAGCGGCCGTACCAGTGGTTGAAGGGCACCACGAAACCCCGTTTGTCCTTGCGTTCGACAATGGAGGCGGGGATGAACTGCCTGGCGATGTCCTTGATGATCTCCTTGGTCACCCCGCGGTTGATCTTGTAGCTCGAGGGCATGGAGAAGGCGTACTGGATGAGCCGATGGTCCAGGAAGGGGGAGCGGCTCTCCACCGAGTGGGCCATGCTCATGCGGTCGGACATCTGGAGCATGATCTGCATGGTGTAGTAGAAGTCGAAGGACCCCATGGCGTGCACCACGTCGCCATAGAAGTCGAAGAAGGGCTTCACGATCTCCCGCATGAAACGCTCGTACTCGGGGAGCGAGAGCTTGTCCGAGCGGTTGATGAGCTTGATGTACCGCTCGGCCGGGTCGCCGTAGTACTTGTTGATGAGGTAGGCGTAATTCTCCAGGGCCTCAAGCTGCTGGATCTGCTGGTCGTGGTACAGGAAGTGGTAGCGGTGGTAGCCGCCGAACAGTTCGTCCATGCCCTCGCCCATGAGCGCCACCCGGGAGACCTTGGCCACCTGCTGGAAGATCATGAAGTAGTTGAACCCGGTCCAGGTGGCCGGGGTGTCCAGGTGCCAGGCGATGGTCTCCCGGTAGTGCTCGAAGTCGTCCCGGGTGGGCCGGACGATGACCAGTTCCTTGCCGATGTGGTCGGCCACGGCCTGGGCGTACTCGATCTCCGAGAACTCCGCGCCCAGGCCCTCGTTCTCGTAGGTCACCGAGAAGAGGTGCTCGGGCTTCTTGATGCAGGCGATGAGGGCCGAGTCCACCCCGCCGCTCACCAGGCAGCAGTAGGGGTAGGCCGACACCGCGGTGCGCACCGCAATCGCGTCGCAGATGAGCTCGGTGAGGTCCCGCTTGATCTTGGCGCGGTCGTCCGGGACCTCGATGAGCTTGTCCATGATGTTCCAGTAGCAGACGTAGCGGCGCTGCCGGCCCGAGAACTTCAGGTAGTAGCCGGGCTCGATGAGCTTGATGTTCTTGAACAGGGTGTCCGCGCCCAGGCAGGCCTCGAACAGGTCATAGGTCTTGCAGGACTGCTCCACCGGGGCCACGATCTCCAGGATGGCCTTGATCTCGCTGGCGAAGACCACCTTCTCGTGGTCCTCGTACACGTAGAGGAACTTCTCGCCGGCCTTGTCCCGGATGAGGTGCAGTTCGTCCTTGCGGGAATCGTACAGGGCCACGGCGTACATGCCGTTGACCTGGTCCAGGATGCCCAGGCCGTACTCCTCGAAGCAGTGGAGCAGGGTCTCGGTGTCCGAGCGGCACTTGTACTCGTACTTTTGCAGCAGCCGGGCCTCGTACTCCTGGTAGTTGTAGAACTGGCCGTTGAAGACCAGGGCCAGGGAGTCGTCGGCGTTGGTGTAAGGGGCCTCTTCGCAGGCGGTGTTCACGATGGCCAGCCGGCCCATGCCCAGGGTGCACTTGCCCCCGTAGGTGTTGCAGCCCGCGAAGTCCGGGCCGCGGTGCCGCATGGAGTGCAGCATGCCCATGACCCGGCCCCTGGCGTCGGTGTCCGGCGCAGGCGGCCCGTCGAAGTAGTAGATTCCAGCGATCCCGCACATGGCTAGCTCTCCAGGATGTCCAGGCGGCCGTCTCCGGGGGCGTGGTAGAGGGTGGTCGCGGGGAAGTCGTAGCGGCGCAGGAGGCCGGGGTTGTCCAGGACCAGCTTGGCCCGGCCGATGCCCATCCGGCCCAGCTGCTCCCGGCCGGCGAACTTGAACCCGTAATAGTCGGAGAGGATGAACAGGGCCTCGGCCTGCAAGCCGTCGCGCTCCAGGTTGCAGACCCGGGCAAAGGGCAGCATGGCCCGGATCTCCTCGGCGCTGTAGTAGGGGTCGTCCACCCAGACCTCCACCCCCTGCCCGGCCAGGTAGTTGGCCAGGGTCACCGCGGGCGAGATCTCGGCCAGGCGCACGTTGCGCTGGCTGGACAGGCCCAGGATGAGGGCCGAGCCCATGCCGCTGCGCACCAGGTAGTCCCCGTACTTGAGGATGAGGGTCACGTTGACGCTCTGCGCCTCCTTGACCAGGGTCAGCTCCCCGGGGTGCGCCGCGCCCTCCAGGATGTTGGACACTGCGGAGAACATCCGGTTGCCGGCCATGCCGAAGGACAGGGCCGGCGACTCGGGCCGGAAGTTGCGCGCGGCCAGGGAGAGCACCCGGTCCATGTCCAGGTCCGGGTAGGCCAGGGCCATCTGGCAGAAATAGGCGCCCACCAGGTAGGCCAGGCCGCTGGTGGCGTTCTCGTAGACCTCGGCCGCGCGGATGGAGGGCAACTCCTCCACCTCGATGCCCAAAAGCTCATAGAAGGCCCGGCCCTTTTCCAGGGAGGCCGGGGTGGTGGGGGCCACCACCCGCCGGCCGCCATCGGCCAGGAACTCCTCCAGGGTCCAGTCGCTGCGGAAGGCGGACAGGCAGTCCACGGACACCCCGGCCGCGGCCAGGGGGGACAGGAAGAAATGGTCGATGTTGCCCGGGGCCTCGGCGGACTGGAACACCACCAGGGCGTCGGCCAGCCTGTCCTTGCGGGCGATGAACTCCCCGGCCAGGCGGCGGATGCGGTTGTCCCCGGGGTCGGTGTAGTTCTCCCCGGAGAAGGAGACGATGTGGGCCGGAGAGTCGAACATGGCGTCCATGTCCGCGCCGCCCGGGGCGCCGCACAGGGTGATGCGCTCCATGTCCAGCCGGGGGAGCTTGTTCACCTGCGACCAGTTCTGGCGCAGGGCCTCCTGGGGATAGGACCCGTCGGCCAGGCCGGCCAGGCGCTCGGGGAAGAAGTCCCAGACGTTGCAGTGGAAACCGTTGGCCTGCAACCGGATGATGGTGGTGTAGGCCAGGTAGCCGATGCCCCACACCGAGACCGTGCGCCGCTCCAGAACCTGGTTCAGGAATTCCATGCGTTCCTCCTTGCGATGGCCCGCTCCACGGCTTCCCGCACGGCCGAGGGCCGGAAAAAGCCGGCGGGCGCCAGCGTGTACTCGCCGTCCAGGGCCGCGGCCAGGGCCGCCGGGTCCACCGCGCCGAAGCCCAGGTAGCGCACCGCGCCCATGGCCGCAAAATATTCGCACCGCTCCACCTGGTGGGCGTAAGCCGCCACCACCGCGGCCGGGGTGCGGGTGGCCGCCAGTTCGGACACGGTGAGCCCGCCAGTGCCCACCGCGAAATCGCAGTCCAGATAGCGCGCGAACATGTCGGGCACGTTGCGCTCCACCCGGTGGGGCAGGCCCGAGGCGGCCAGCTGCGCGCGCAGCCCCTCCTCGGCCCGGTAGCCCGGCCCCAGCACCACGGCCAGTTCCAGGTCCTGGCCCAGGCCGGCCAGGGCCGCGCAGGCCCGGGCGGTCAGATCGTGCTCGTCGGCCCCGCCCATGGCCACCAGGATGCGGCGGCGCGGTTTGGCGCGCTGCACCCGGGCCGCCCGCTCCAGGTCGAAGTGCGGGGGCAGGAGCACGTAGCCCGGCCCCAGGAGCAGTTCGGCCCGGGGGAAGTCCAGGCCGGCAAAGGCGCGGGGGCCGGTCACGTCCCAGTTCACCACCACGTCGAAGTCCCGGGGCACCCGGGCGTCGAAGCACACGCAGGCGCGCACCGCCCGGTCGGTGAAGGCCGGGAAGCTGTCCAGGGGCACCCGGGTGATCTCGAAGACCAGGGCGGCCAGGCCCAGTTCGTCCACCGCCGCGTTCACCGCCGCGGCCTCGCCGGCCAGGTCCAGGGCCGGGTCCAGCCAGAGGACCCGGGAGAGGCCCTTGGCCGCGGCCAGGTCCTGGGCAAAGGCGTGGTCGCGGACCATGAAATGGGACTCGTAGCGGACCGGGTCGAAGGACGCGGCCAGGCCGGCCAGGGAGGCCAGATCGCCGGTGCCCACCGCCGGGTCGGCGTCGGCCCGGAACAGGATGCGGTGCGGCGCGCTCACGGCTTCCCCCCGCCGGACCGGGCCAGGGCGGCCAGGGCGTCCAGGCCGTAGGTCCAGTGCGGCCGGTCCATGCGGACCACCAGGGCGGCGAAGGCCGCGAAGTCCGCGGCGGTGTCCACCACGAAGGAGAGGCCTGCGTAGTCGGCCAGGGCGGGCAGGTCCAGGATGCGGAACTCGCCCGGGCGCTGGTGGAAATACTGGGTCACGTGCTCGAAGTGCCCGGGCTCGCTCATGCGGCCATAGGCCGCGCGGAAGGTGGCGGCGTCCACCACGTCCACCAGCTGGCCGTCGGGGTGGTCGTGCACCTGGTTGTTGGTCACCATGTCCCAGCCCCCGGCGCGGAAGGCGTCGCAGGCGCGGTCCACCACCGCCGGGTCCAGGAGCGGGCTGTCCCCGCAGATACGCGCGAAGGCGTCGGCGGAACAGGCGTCCAGGGCCTTGAGGAAGCGGCCGGCCACATCGTCCAGGGAGCCGCGCACGCAGGTCACGCCCAGCTTCCGGCACAGGGCCTCCACCGGGTCGTCGCCCGCCAGGTCCGAGGTGGCCACCAGCACGCGGTCCAGTTCCTCGGCCCGGGCCAGGCGCTCCAGGAGGAAGGCCAGGAGCGGCTTGCCCGCCACCTCCATGAGCACCTTGCCGGGCAGCCGGGAGGAGCTCATGCGCGCCTGCACGATGGCCGCGATCCTCATGCGCCCTCCCCTCCCCCGCCCGTTCCGCCGCCCGTTCCCCCCAGGATGGCCGCCCCCGTGGCGTACCAGTCCTCGCCCACGGCC
>JAEXTU010000030.1 GCA_023453335.1 Pseudomonadota bacterium
CGTTGCCCGCGCCGCCGGAGAGAATGTCGGTGTCGTTGCCGCCGGCCAGGGCATCCGCGCCGTCCCCGCCGTACAGGCTGTCCTCGCCGTTGCCGCCGGACAGGATGTCATTGTCCGCGCCGCCGTCGAGCACGTCGTTGCCGTTGCCGCCGAGCAGGGAATCCCGGCCGTCGCCGCCGTACAGGCTGTCGTCGCCGTTGCCGCCGGACAGGGTGTCGTTGCCCGCGCCGCCGTCCAACAGGTCGTTGCCGTTGCCGCCGGTCAGGCGGTCGGCCCCCGACCCGCCGAGCAGCTTCTTGTCGCCCTTGCCCAGCAGCAGGTTCGGGGCGCCCACGCTCAGCAGGCTCTCGACCGTGTCGGATGCAGACTGGAACGCCGCTGCGATGGTTTGGAAAAGTCCTTTGGCCATAAGCGATTAGATACGCCGGACCGGATGTCGGCCCGTGGGCGCACCTCTGCCTCCCCCATATTTATGATAGACTTATACACGTCCAGCCTACTGCGTCAACACTATATGCTGTTTTTTCTCATAGTTCCGCGAAGCTCTTGGGGCGCAAGCCGAGTTGCATTCCCACTCCGAAGGTAGGGCAATTATGCACCGGGCAACATGCGTTCCGTGCTGTTGCCAGACCGTTAAAAAGTGGTGTATCGAGGGCGAGGATTTCATTCTTGGAGGGGGACGCCAATGATACGCAGGGGTTACCTGCTTCTGGCCCTGGTGCTGGCCTGGGGGGCTTGTGTTCTTGCGCAGCCCGCCGCAGCCGGGGACGTTGCGCCCGACCGGCCGGTGTTCCTCCTGGGCCCGGGCGACAAGCTGCACATCTCGGTATGGAACGAGAGTTCCCTGACCTTGGATGTGACGGTGCGCCCGGACGGCTTCATCTCCTTCCCCCTGGTCGGCGACATCCCGGCCGGCGGGCGCGAGGTCGACGAACTCCGCCAGGAGCTGGCCGAACGCCTGCGGCAGTACGCCCCCGACTCGCCGGTGACCGTCATGCTGGCCGAGCTGGGCAGCGCCCGGGTGTACGTGGTGGGCAAGGTGGCCAAGCCCGGCGTGTTCATCATGCCCGGCCGGGTCAGCGTCATGCAGGCCCTGGCCCAGGCCGGGGGCCTGAACCCCTTTGCCGACGCCTCCGGCATCCTCGTGCTGCGCGGGGAAGGGGCGTCCCGCACCGCGATCCGCTTCAACTACGATGCCGTGAGCCGGGGCAGGAACATCGAGCAGGACATCGTGCTCGCCCCGGGCGACACTGTTGTGGTGCCCTGAGGCGCTGTAACCGAGCCCCGGATGTGGACACGATCGCACCGCGCCGCAAAGAGTGGAGTCCTGGCCCTGGCCATCGGTCTGCTCATGGCGGTGGCGGCGGTGAGCGCCCGCAGCGAGGAGGCGAAGTGGCAGACCATGCGGGTGGATGAGGTGGTCAACATTAGATCAGGGCCATCCTTGGGAGCGCAGAGGCTCGGACGGCTGCGCCCCGGTGACGCCGTCCTGGCCCGGGAGCCCGTGGACGGCTGGCGCCAGGTTGCCAAGCCCGACGCGCCCGACCGGCCCGTGGGCTATGTCTTCGCCACCCTGCTGCACCCGACCGCCGATTCCAGCTCCCCGGCCCTGGCCTCCGGCTACGATATCCGCCTCACCCCCAGCCTGGGCCTGCGCGAGACCTACGACGACAATGTGCTGTTCAAGGGCGCCGAGGACATGGAGCATGCCGTATCGCCCGGCCTGGACATTGCCCTGGGGTCCGAGCTCGCCACCCTGAGCCTGTCCTCCTCGGCCGAGATACTGACCTACGGCAGCCACTCGGAATACGACCGGACCAACCAGCGCCACTCCCTGGCCCTGGCCCGGTCCCTGGACGAGCATTTCGACCTGGCCCTGCGGGCGCTCATGATGGCAGACTCCTCCTTCGAGGCCTCCCTGCAAGAGACCGGCATCGTCACCACCCGGATCCCGCGCCGCATCTACAGCCTTGCCCCGGGGCTGGGCTACCGCCCGGACGAGCGCACCACCCTCCGCCTGGCCAGCGACCTGCGCGCCTACCGCCATGCGAACCGGCCCAGTTCCGACGCCGACATCCGCGGCGCGGGCCTGGCCTGGGAGAACCGCCTGGCCGAGCGCGGGACCACCCTGCTCGCCCGCTCCAGCTACACCGACACCGGGTATGCCCACGGCGAACAGAAAGGGACAGCCCTGCTGGCCGGCCTCAAGGACAGCCTCTCGGAAAACGTGCGCTGGACCGCCCTGGCCGGCCCCACCCGCACCCGGTCGGCGTTCGACAGCCATGGCCGGGAGACCACCGGCGACAGCACCCGGCTCGGCGGTGAACTGGGCCTCGAATTCTCCGGCGAACGGTCGAGCCTGACCCTCGGCGCGATCCAGGACGAGACCTCCACCCTGCTCGGCGAGAACGCCTTCCGCCGGATGCTCCGGGCCAAGCTGGAGTACGACCTCAGCGAGCGGCTCACCGCCTCGCTGAGCGGCTCCTCCACCAAGACCCAGTCCGGGGCATACGTGCAGAAGAGCGAGAGCCTGGCCCGCCATGCGGAGCCGGCCCTGGACTACGCCCTGGACAAGGACACCCATCTCCTCCTGGGCCTCTCCTCCACCACCGTCGTAAATCAGTTGCAGCAGAAGACCCAGGAGCAGAAGCGGGTCTACCTGGAATTGCGGATGGCCTTGCCCACGGACCTCAACTGAGCCGCAGCGACCGACCCATGGCCGAGCCCACATCCCACGACCACTTCTCCCTGGCGGGATTCTTCCGTAAGCGGCGGACCTCCATCCTGCTCGGATTCGTGAGCTCGTTTCTTCTCTGCCTGCTCGCCATCTCCATGCTGCCGTCGGTGTACAAGGCCTACGCCTCCATCCTGGTGGAAGGCCGGCTGGCCCCCCAGGACATGCTCAAGGCCACCATGGCCGGCTACGTCCAGGAGCATATCACCAGCGTCACCGAGACCATCCTCACCCGGGAGAACCTGCTGCGCATCAACGACCAGTTCGCGCCCTATCCGCAGATGGCCGGCAGCTCCACCCAGGACGAGATCCTCGAACAGCTGCGCAAGGACATCAGCATCGACGCCCCCAAGGCGTCTCTGGAGGACCAGGCCCTGGGCCGCGCTCCGACCGCAACCTACACCCTCCTCATCTCCTACCAGTCGCGCAATCCGGCCACGGCGGCGCAGGTGGCCATCGTGCTCATGAACATGTTCATTGACGAGAGCAGCCATCGCCGGGCGAGCAACGCCAAGGACACCTTCCTCTTCCTGGACAACCAGTACAAGACCGTGGAGAGGGAGATCGCCGACGTCGAACAGGCCATCGCCACATTCAAGAAGAAGAACCTGCGCTCCCTGCCCGAACTCATGAGCATGAACCTCATGACCATGGAGCGGACCCAGAAGGCCATCGACAACACCCGGATGGAGATCAACCTGGCCAAGGAGCGCAAGGTCTACCTGGAAGGCCAGGTGGCCATGCAGAAGCCCATGCGCGACGTGATCGGCTCCGCGGGCGCCAAGGTCATGACCGCCGAGGAGCAGCTCCGCCAACTCCGCAACGACTACCTCGCGGCCAAGGCCACCCGCTCCGCCCAGCACCCGGATGTGATCCGGATGAGCCGCCAGATCGAGGCTCTGGAGGACCTCATGAAGGACAAGGACAGGGCGCGGATCAGCCTCCAGCAGCTCAAGGAGCGCCAGGCCGCGCTGGCCGACTTGCGCAAGCGCTACACCCCGCAGCACCCCGACGTGGTGGCCATGGAGAAGGAGGTGGCCTCCCTGGCCGGAGCCATCGCCGACGCGGCCCACAAGAACGCAGAGGGCGCGTCGTCCGACGCGGACACCCCGGACAACCCGGCCTACATCACGCTCATGACCCAGCTCACCCAGGTGAACCTGGAGATCGAGGCCAAGCAGGCCATGCTCGGGGAGCTCGAATACGAATACGGCGCGAACCGCAAGCGCATCGAGGATACCCCCGGGGTGGAGCAGGACTTCACCGCCCTGCAGGACCGGTACACCTCGCTCAAGGAGAAACGCGCCGACCTCTACACCCGCCTGCAGAACGCCAAGGAAGCCACCCAGATCGAGCAGCACGACGTGGGTGAAAAGTTGACCGTCCTGGAGTCCCCCCAGATCCCGGAAAAGCCCTTCAAGCCCAAGCGTATGCTCCTGGGCTTCCTGGGCTTCCTGGTCTCCATCGGCCTCGGCTTCATCACCGGCTTCGCAGTGGAGAGCGTCGACCCCACGGTGCACAGCCCGCAGGAGGCCTCGGTCTTCACCGGGCTTCCCCTGCTGGGCGTGCTCCCCTCCCTGGAGACCACCCAGGAGCGCGCCCGGCTCCTGCGGCGGCGGCGGGTCATGATACTGGCCGGGCTGGGGAGCCTGGGCGTCGGGCTCCTGGCCTGGCTCCTCTGGTCCCCCCTGAGCACCTTCTTCAGTGGGTTGTTCCCCAAGTCCTGACGGGCAACGGCACAGGCACGGGAACACATCCATGAGCAAGATCGCCAAGGCCCTGGAACAGGCCAAACGGATGCGCAACGGGGAGGAG
>JAEXTU010000060.1 GCA_023453335.1 Pseudomonadota bacterium
GGTCGGGACCCGGCGGCGGCCGCCGGTAGCGTCCAGAAGCAGCAGGGTGTCGGGCATGTCAGCGCAGCAGCAGCCGCCCCTTTCCATCGGGCGCGGGCAGCACCCGGCCCACATGGGCGGCCAGGTCGCCGGCCGCCAGCAGGGCGGCGCGGGCCCGGTCCAGCAGGGGTTCGGAAACCGCCAGCACCAGGCCGCCCGAGGTCTGGGCGTCGAACATGAGGTCCACCCGCACCGGGTCCAGCCCGTCGGCGGTCTGGACGGCCCGGTAGCAATACCCCTTGTTGGCGAAGCTGCCGGCCGGGAGCATGCCCAGGCCGGCCAGCTCCAGCGCGCCCTCCAGGAGCGGGACCGCATCCACCCACAGCTCCACCGCGGCCCGGGAGGCCCCGGCCATCTCCAGGAGGTGGCCGCCCAGGCCGAAGCCGGTCACGTCGGTGGCGGCCTTGAGCCCCAGGTCGCGGATGATCGCGGCCCCGGCCCGGTTGAGCCGGCCGGCCCAGCGAAAGATTTCGTCCTCCAGGGCCGCCTCGTCGCCGATCTTGCCCTTGAGCGCGGTGGCCAGCACCCCGGTGCCGACGGGCTTGGTCAGCAGCAGTTGGTCTCCGGGCGCCAGGCCCGCATTGACCGCCACCCGGCCCTCCTCCACCACCCCGGACACGGCCAGGCCGTACTTGATCTCGGCGTCCTCCACCGAGTGCCCGCCGGCCAGCATGGCCCCGGCCTCCTGGATCTTGTCCAGGCCGCCGCGCAGGATGGCCTTGAGCACGGCCTTGTCCATGGTCTTGGCCGGGAAGCACACGATGTTCATGGCGGCCAGGGGCTCGCCGCCCATGGCGTACACGTCGGACAGGGCATTGGCCGCGGCGATCTGGCCGAAGCGCCAGGGGTCGTTGACCAGGGGCGTGAGGAAGTCCACGGTCTGCACCAGGGCGCGGCCGGAGGGAAAGCGCACCACTGCCGCATCCTCGTTGCCCGAGGATCCGACCAGGATGCGGGGGTCGGGCCGGGGCTCAAGCTCGGCCAAAATCTCCTCCAGGTCCCCTGGAGGGATCTTGGCGGCTCAACCCGCGGCCTTGACCTTGTCGACCAGCGTGACCCGGAAGGTCTCGCCGGACAGGGGCTTTTCGGCCATGGTGCTCCTTGCGGGGGTTGGCCGCGGCTCAGCCGGCCTGGCCGCGGAAGGCGTCCTTCAGGAAATCGGCAAAGACCCGGGCCACCGGAAAGAGGTGGCGCTGCCGGTGCAGGACCAGGGAGAAGGTGCGGCGCAGGGTCAATCCGGGCGCGGGCACGGCCACCAACTCCCCTCGTTCGATCAGTTCGGCCGCGGCCAGGCGGGAGGTGACCGCCAGGCCCATGCCACCGCGCACGCACTGCAGGAGCGCGGTGGTGGTGTCCACCACCGCCGCCACCTTGAGCGCACGCAGGTCCAGCCCGGCCTCGGCCAGGGCGGACTCCAGGGCGGCGCGGGTGCCGGAGCCCGGCTCGCGCATGACCCAGGGCATGGACTCCAGTTCGGCCAGGGAGAGCTCGGCCGCTCCCTGCACCAGGCGGCTGCGGCCCACCACCACGGCCAGTTCGTCCTCCACCAGGGGGATGAAATCCAGTTCGGGCTGGCCGGTGTTGGCCCCGACCACGCCCACCTCGGCCTCGCCGCCGGCCACCATGGCTACGGCCCGGGCGCTGTCGCCCACGTTCAGCCGCAGGGAAACCGCCGGATATTTGGCCGTGAACGCGGCCATGACCTGGGGCAGCAGGTAATGGGCCGGGATGGTGCTGCCGGCCAGCACCAGGTTGCCCGAAACCTCGGCGCGCAGGAGCGATATCTCGGCCCGGGCCTGCTCCAGGCTGGCGAAGGTCTCGCGGGCGTGGCGGTAGAGGATGTCCGCCGCCTGGGTGGGCAACACCGAACGGCCCAGCCGATCAAAGAGCCGCACCGAAAGCTCCGCCTCCAGGGCCGCGATGTGGGCGGAGATGGTGGGCTGGGACAGGAAGAGCTTCTGGCCAGCCTTGGAGAAGCTCCCCAACTCGTAGACGCTGGCGAATGCCTCAAGGCGTCGCATATCCATGGAGACCTTTCCTATCCATACTTATTCCCGATGGCAAGGCGCAAAAAAAGGGCGGGCCGTCACCGGCCCGCCCTGGAATCGCACGGCAAGCGCCCTACTCGGCCTTGGGCTCCTCGGCAGGGGCCTCGGCCTTCTTCTTGCGGGGCTTTTTGGGAGCCTCCTCGGCCGCGGCGTCGTCAGCCTTGGGCTTGGCGGCCTTCTTGGCCGGAGCCTTCTTGGGCTTGGCTTCGCCCTCGGCCGCAACCTCGTCCTTCTTGGGCTTGGCGGCCTTCTTCTCGGCCGGCTTCTCCGCGGGCTTCTCTTCCTTGGCGGGCTGGGCGGCCTTCTCGGCCAGGCGGGTCAGCTCGATGACCGCCATGGGCGCGGCGTCGCCAGGCCGGGGCAGGCCGAGCTTGACCACCCGGGTGAAGCCGCCGGGAACGCCGGCGAAGCGGGGGCCGATCTCGTCGAACAGCTTCTTGACCAGCCCGTGGTTGCCCAGGACCTTGTAGGCCTGGCGGCGGGCCGGCAGGTCGTTCTTGAGCGCCAGGGTGATGAGCTTGTCCACCACCTTGCGCAGTTCCTTGGCCTTGGTCTCGGTGGTGCGGATGCGCTCGTAGGTGATGAGCGACTTGGCCATGTTCCGGAACAGGGCCTTGCGATGGGCGGTGTCCCGGCCCAGTTTCTTTCCGGCGTTTCTATGCCTCATCTGCGTCCTTCCTCTTCAGCCATTCCTGGTAGCGTTCTTGGAAGTTGTCCACGGCCTGGCCGAACTCCAGACCCATGTCGGCCAGGACCCGGCGGATCTCGTCCAGGGACTTGCGGCCGAAATTCTTGGTCTTGAGCATCTCGGCCTCGGTCTTCTGCACCAGCTCGCCCACCAGGGCGATGTTGGCGCTCTTCAGGCAGTTGGTGGCGCGCACCGACAGCTCCAGCTCGTCGATGCTCTTGAACAGGTTGGGATTGAGGTCGCCGCTGGACCGCCCGCCCTTGGACTCCTCGTCCGAGGACTGCTCATCGAAGTTGATGAACACCGAGAGCTGGTCCTTGAGGATCTTGGCGGAGTAGGCCACCGCGTCCTCGGGCAGCAGGGACCCGTCGGTCCACACCTCGATGACCAGCTTGTCGTAGTTGGTCATCTGCCCCACGCGGGCCTGCTCCACGGCGTAGGCCACCTTGCGCACCGGCGAGAAGCTGGCGTCCAGGCGGATGAGTCCGATCTCGTCGGACATGGTGTCGTACATCTCGGCCGGCACGTAGCCCTTACCCATGTGCACGTCCAGTTCCAGGGACAGCTTGCGGTCCTCGGACAGGGTGCAGATGTGCAGGTCCTTGTTCAGGACCGTGACGTGCTGGTTCTCTTTGATGGCCGCGGCAGTCACCGCCCCCTTCTTGTCCGCCTCGAGCATGAGGCGCTGGGGCTCCTCGGTGGACATGGCCAGCCGGACCTGCTTGAGGTTGAGCACGATGTCCGTCACATCCTCGATGACCCCGGGGATGGTGGTGAACTCGTGCTGGATGCCCTCGATCTTGACCGAGACAATGGCCGCCCCCTGCAAGGAGGAGAGCAGCACCCGACGCAGGGCGTTGCCTATGGTGGTACCGAAGCCTCGCTCCAGCGGTTCGCAGGTGAACTTGCCGTAGCTGGCGTCGGACTTGGCGTCGCGCGCGATCTGCTCGGGCTTGACCAGCTCGGACCAGTTGCGCGTATTGATCAGTCGGTCGCCGGTATGGATGATCATCGGTGCTCCCGTGTTCGCTTACTTGGAGTAAAGCTCGACGATGAGCTGTTCGTTCATGGGGAACTGGATATCCTCACGCTGGGGCTTGGCCTTGATGGTGCCCTTGAAGTTGTCGCCGTCGACCTCCAGCCAGGAGGGACAGCCGCGGCGGGCAATGACCTCGCGGGCCTCCATGATGACCGGAATCTTGCGGGACTCTTCGCGCACTTCCACCACGTCGCCGGCCCGGACCTGCAGGGACGGGATGTTCACCCGGCGGCCGTTCAGCTTGAAGATGCCGTGGCGGACGAGCTGGCGGGCCTGGTCGCGCGAGTTGGCGAAGCCCAGGCGGTACACCACGTTGTCCAGGCGCTGCTCGAGCAGGGCCAGCAGGTTGGTGCCGGTCACGCCCTTCATCATGTCCGCGTCGGCGAAGTAGTTGCGGAACTGGCGCTCCAGCACGCCGTACATGCGGCGCACCTTCTGCTTCTCGCGCAGCTGCACGGCGTAGTCGCTCATCTTGCGGCGCAGGCGGCCGTGCTGGCCCGGGACGTAGGGCCGGCGCTCGTAGGCGCACTTGTCGGTGAAGCAGCGGTCGCCCTTGAGGAACAGTTTCATGCCTTCGCGCCGGCACAACCGGCACTTGGCTTCGGAATATCTGGCCAAGGTATACTCCTCCTGGATGCTGGGGGTTAGACCCGGCGGCGTTTGGGCGGACGGCAGCCGGTGTGCGGGACCGGCGTGACGTCGCGGATGAAGTTTACCTTGAAGCCGGCGTTGTTGATGGCCCGCATGGCCGCCTCGCGGCCGGAGCCGGGACCCTTGACCAGGATGCCCACGGAGCGCATGCCGTGCTCCTGGGCGCGACGGGCTGCGGACTCGGCGGCCACCTGCGCGGCAAAGGGCGTGCTCTTGCGCGAACCCTTGAAGCCGGACTGGCCGGACGAGGCCCAGCTCACCACGTTGCCCTTCAGGTCGGTGAAGGTGATGATGGTGTTGTTGAAGGTCGCCTGGACGTGGGCGACGCCAACCGGGATGTTCTTCTTCTCTTTCTTCTTCCCGGTGCGGCGGGGTCTTGCTGCCATGATCTATCCCCTTTCTGTGTTCAAGAGGGCCGGCCCGAGGGGGCCGTCGCCCGATTACTTGCTCTTCTTCTTGCCCATCACCGAACGGCGCGGACCCTTGCGGGTGCGGGCGTTGGTGTGCGAACGCTGGCCGCGGACCGGCAGACCCTTGCGATGGCGGAAGCCCCGGTAGCAGCCGATGTCCATCAGCCGCTTGATGTTGGCCGTCACCTCGCGCCGCAGATCGCCCTCAACCTTGTGGTTGGTTTCGATCTCCTTGCGGATGGTGTTGACCTCGTCCGGGGTCAGATCGTCGCTGTTCTTGGTCCAATCCACGCCCGTGGCGTCCAGGATCTGCAGGGCCGTGGCCTTGCCGATGCCGTAGATGTAGGTGAGCGCGATGTCCAGCCGCTTGTTCTTGGGCAGATCAACGCCTGCAATACGAGCCACAGTACTCCCCCTTTAGCCCTGGCGCTGCTTGTGCCGGGGATTTTCGCAAATGACCCGAAGCACGCCCTTGCGCCGGATGATCTTGCACTTGGGGCACATCTTCTTAACCGAGGGTCTGACTTTCATCTCACTGCTCCATGGTCCGTCGGGCGGGTCTCCCCTGCCCAGTTCCGAGAAACGTTGCCGCCGGTTGCTCCGGCCTTATGCCTTCCCGGCCGCAGCCGGGGACAGACTCAGTATCTCCGGCCCCTGCCCGGTGATCGCCACCGAGTGCTCGAAATGGGCCGACAAACTCCGATCCTTGGTCACCGCGGTCCAATGGTCCTCCAGGATCTCCACCTCGGGCCCGCCCACGCACACCATGGGCTCGATGGCCAGTACCATCCCCGCCTTGAGCGGCAGGGCCGTGGCCCCCTTGGGCACGAAGTTCGGCACCTCCGGCTTCTCGTGCAGGCGCCGGCCTATGCCGTGCCCCACGAACCGCCGCACCACCGAAAATCCCGCGGCCTCGACGCATTCCTGCACCGCCCGGGACACGTCGTGCAGGAAGTTGCCCGGTTTGGCCTGCTCGATGCCGGCCATGAGCGACCGCGCGGTCACATCCAGGAGCCGGGTGGCCTCCTGGCTCACCTGGCCCACCGGGAAGGTCCGGGCCGCATCGCCATAGAAGCCGTCGTACACGACCCCCATGTCGAAGCTCACGATGTCGCCCTCCGCCAGCTTGCGCTCCGAGGGGAACCCGTGCACCACCTGCTCGTTCACCGAGCAGCACAGGGCATGGGGGAATCCGTTGTAGCCCAAAAAGGCCGGGCGGACTCCGATCGTCCGGCACATGTCCTGGGCGATCTCCTCGAAGCGCCGGGTGGGCGCTCCCGGGCGGACTTCAGCCGCCATGGTGTCAAGGATCCGGGCCACGATGCGGTTGGCCTCGCGCATGAGGCCTATCTCCGCATCATTCTTCAAAAAAATCCCACGAAACTTTTTCAACCTCTACGTCCCTTGATCCTGGCCTTGGAGATGAGACCCTCGTACTGCCGGGAGATCAGGTACGACTCGATCTGGCCCATGAAGTCCATGGCCACGCCCACCACGATGAGCAGGCTGGTGCCGCCGAAGTAGAACGGCACATTGAGCTGGGCGATGAGCAGCATGGGCAACACGCACACCGCCGAGATGTAACCGGCGCCCCACAGGGTAATGCGCGCCAGCACCTTGTCAATGTATTCCTTGGTCTTGGCCCCGGGGCGGATGCCCGGGATGAACCCGCCCTGCTTGCGGATGTTCTCCGCGATGTCCTTGGGATCGAAGATGATCGCGGTGTAGAAGAAGCAGAAGAACACGATCATCCCCACAAAGAGCACATTGTAGAGGACGCTCTGGGGCGAGAACCAGGAGGACACGTCCTTGAGCCACCCCACCTGGGAGAACTGGGCCAGGGTGGCCGGAAAGAGCAGGATGCTCGAGGCGAAGATGGGCGGAATCACGCCCGCGGTGTTGATGCGCAGGGGCAGATGGGTGGTCTGGCCGCCATACATCTTCCGCCCCACCATGCGCTTGGCGTACTGGATGGGGATGCGCCGCTGCGCCCGCTCCATGATCACGATGCCGCCCAACACCGCCGCCATGGCCACCAGAAGGAGCAGCACCATGAACAGGGTGAGCTCGCCCGCGCTGATGAGCCTAAAGGTGTTGATGATGGCCCGGGGGAAGCCCACCACGATGCCCGAGAAGATGATGAGCGATATCCCGTTGCCGATGCCCTTCTCGGTGATCCGCTCACCCAGCCACATGATGAGCACCGTGCCCGCAGTCAGGGTGATGACCGTGATGAGCTTGAACCCGAGGCCCGGGATGAAGACCACCGCCGCGCCCGAGGGGCTGTGCATGTTCTCCAGGCCCACGGCGATGGCCAGGCCCTGCACCAGGGTTATGAGCACCGTGCCGTAGCGGGTGTACTGGGTGATCTTCTTGCGGCCCGCCGCCCCCTCCTCGCTGGACAGCCGTTTCAGCTCGGGGCTGACCACGGTGAGCAGCTGGATGATGATGGAGGCCGAGATGTAGGGCATGATCCCCAGGGCGAAGATGGACATGTTGGACAGGCCGCCGCCCGAGAACATGTCGAACAGCCCGAACAGGGTGTTCTGCACGCTGGCGAAGAAGTCGGCCAGCGCCACGGTGTCCACGCCGGGCGTGGGCACATGGATCCCTATCCGGTACACGGCCAGCAGCAAGAAGGTCCACGCGAGACGCTTCTTCAGCTCCGGCAGCTTACCCAGGTTCTCGACGCCCGCAAGCGACATGCCTTACTCCTGGCCCTCCAGGGCCTTGGCGGTACCGCCCGCGGCGGCGATCTTCTCGGCCGCGGACTTGCTGAAGCGGTGGGCCTCCACCGTGAACGTGGCCGTCACCTCGCCCACGCCCAGGACCTTGACCAGGGCGCCCTTGGGCACCAGGCCCTTGGCGTAGATGTCGTCCAGGGTGATCTCGGCCTGGCCGGCAAAGGCGGCCGCCAGCTTGCCCACGTTCAGGGCGGTGTACTCCACCCGGAAGGGGTTCTTGAAGCCGCGCTTGGGCAGGCGCCGGGCGATGGGCATCTGGCCGCCCTCGAAGCCGAGCCTGCGCTGGCCGCCGGAGCGGGCGTTCTGGCCCTTGTGGCCCTTGCCGGCGGTGCCGCCCTGGCCGGACGCGCCGCCGCGGCCCACGCGCTTGCGGTCCTTGCGCTCCTCGGGGAAGGGATACAGTTCGTGCAGTCTCATGCCTCGATCACCTCGACCAGATGGTTCACCCGATGGACCATGCCAAGGGTGGAGTCGTTCTTGGGCAGTTCCTTGACCTGGTTGATGCGCTTGAGGCCCAGGGCCCGCAGCGTATCCTTCTGGTTGGGCGTGCAGCCGATGTAGCCGCGCTTGAGTTTCACCTTGATGGTCGCCATGGCCCTCTCCTACTTGCGCGGCGTATCGAGGGACTTGCCGCGGAGGTTGGAGACCTCCTTGGCGCTGCGCAGGGAGCGCAGGCCCTCGATGGTGGCCTTGAGCACGTTGTGGGGGTTGTTGGTGCCGATGGCCTTGGTCAGGATGTCGTGCACCCCGGCGGCCTCCATGACCGCCCGCACCGGGCCGCCGGCGATGATGCCGGTACCCTTGGACGCGGGCTTGAGCACCACCTTGGCCGCCCCGAACACGCCCAGGACCTCGTAGGGCAGGGTCCCCTCCAGGAGGGGCACCGGCCGCATGGTCTTCTTGGCCTGCTCGCTGGCCTTGCGGATGGCCTCGGGCACCTCGATGGCCTTGCCCAGGCCGTAGCCCACCGAACCCTTGCCGTCGCCAACCACCACCAGGGCGGAGAAGCTGAAGCGCCGGCCGCCCTTGACCACCTTGGCCACGCGGTTCAGGTGGACAATCTTCTCGATGAAGCCCAGGTCTTCCTGCTCCCGCCGCGGCTCTTTGCTGCGGGGGCCCTGATCCTTGCGGGATTCCTTGCGTTCCATGTGTCGTCCTTGTCCGCGCTAGAATTTGAGCCCGGCTTCGCGGGCGCCGTCCGCCAGGGCCTTGATGCGACCGTGGTAGATGTAGCCGTTGCGGTCGAAGACCACGGCCTCGATGTTCTTCTCCTTGGCCAGCCGGGCAATCTCCTGCCCGACCTTGACCGCGGAGTCCTTGTTGGATTTCAGCGCCGCCCCGGCCCGGTTCAGGGTCAGGGTGGAGGTGGCCACCAGGGTGTTGCCCGCCACGTCGTCCACCAACTGCACGTAAAGGTGCGCGTTGGAGCGGAAGATCACCAGGCGGGGCCGGTCGGCGGTGCCGTTGACCTTCTTGCGGATGCGGATCTTGCGGCGCTTGCGCGCGGCTTCCTTGTTCAGGCTCATGCGCGTCCCCTCTACTTCTTGGCGCCGGACTTACCGGCCTTGCGCCGGATGTGCTCGTCCGCGTACTTGATGCCCTTGCCCTTGAACGGTTCGGGCGGACGGACCCGGCGGATCTTGGCCGCGGTCTCGCCCACCAGCTGCTTGTCGATGCCGGACACGGTCAGCTTGTTGCCGTCGGCCTTGGCCTCGACGCCCTTGGGCAGGGCGAAGTTCACGGGATGGGAGAAGCCCACGGTCAGGACCACGGTGGAGCCCTGGACGCTGACCTTGTAGCCCACGCCCACGATCTCCAGGGTCTTGGAGAAGCCCTTGGTCACGCCCTCGATCATGTTGGCCAGCAGGGTGCGACGCAGGCCGTGCTGGGCGCGGGCGATGCGGGTGTTGTCCTTGCGGGTCACCACCACCGCGTCGTCAGCCTTCTCGTAGACGACCTTATCGTGCATCGGGGTGGTCAGGGCGCCCTTGGGGCCCTTGACCTCGATGCTCGTCTTGCCGAGCGTCACCTCGACCCCCTTGGGGATGGCGACGGGCAGTTTGCCGATTCGAGACATTTCGGCTTCCTCCTACCAGACTTCGAACAAGAGTTCGCCGCCGAGGTTCTGGGCCTTGGCCTCGCCGCCGGCGAGCACGCCGCGGGAGGTGGACAGGACGCAGATGCCCAGGCCGTTCTGCACGCTGGGAATGTCCGAAGCCCCCACGTACACCCGGCGACCGGGCTTGCTCACCCGCTTCATGCCCGCGATCAGGGCGGTGCCGCCTTCGTACTTGAGCTCCACGGTGATATCCCGCTCTGCCGCAGAATAGTCCTGGATGTAGCCCTCGCCCTTGAGAATCTCGCAGATGGCGAGCTTCATCTTGGAGCGGGGCACGGCCACCTTCTGGTGCAGCGCCTGGTGGGCGTTGCGCAGACGGGCCAGCATGTCCGCAATGGGATCAACCATGATGTACTCCTTGACCTACCAGCTCGATTTGCGCACGCCCGGCAGCTCGCCGGCCAGGGCCATGTTCCGGAAGCAGATGCGGCAGATGCCGAACCGGCGCAGGAACGCCCGGGGGCGGCCACAGATGGGGCAGCGGTTGTAGCCGCGGCTCGAGAACTTGGGCTTGCGCTGGGCCTTGAATTTGAGGGCTAAGCGGGACACTCGCCTTCCTCCTTACTTCTTGAACGGCATGCCGAGCAGGTCGAGAAGCATCTTCCCTTCCTTGTCGGTACGCGCCGTGGTGACGATGGTCACGTTCATGCCCTTGGTTTTCTCCACCCGGTCGATGTTGATCTCCGGGAAGATGGAATGCTCCTTGACGCCCAGGGTGAAGTTGCCGCGGCCGTCGAAGCCGCGATCCGGCACCCCGCGGAAGTCGCGCACCCGCGGCAGGGCGAAGTTCATGAGCTTGTCCAGGAAGTCCCACATGCGCTCCTGGCGCAGGGTGACCCGGCAGCCCACCGGCATGTTCTCGCGCAGCTTGAAGGCGGCGATGGACTTGCGGGCCCGGGTGACCACGGCCTTCTGGCCGGCGATCTTGGTGAGCTCGTCCACCGCATCTTCGATGAGCTTGTTGTTCTGGCTGGCTTCGCCCAGGCCGATGTTCAAGCTGACGGCCTTGATCCGCGGCACTTCCATGGGGCTCTTGTAGCCGAACTCCTGCATGAGCGCGGGAGCGACCTTTTCCGTGTAGATTTGTTCAAGCCGAGTCATGGCGCCACCTACCCGATCTGCTCGTTGCACTTCTTGCAGAAGCGCACCTTCTTGCCGTCGCCCGTGGTCCGGTAGCCCACGCGGGTGGGCTTGGCGCAGGCGTCGCACAACACGGCCACGTTGGACACGTGGACCGGGGCCTCTTTCTCGATGATGCCCCCGGGCTTCTGGGCGTAAGGATTGGCCTTGGTGTGGCGCTTCACCATGTTGACCTTCTCCACCAGCACGCGGTCGTGCTTGCGGTCAACCTTGAGCACCTTGCCCACCTTGCCCTTGTCCTTGCCGGCCAGGACCATCACTTTGTCATCCTTGCGGATCTTGCACGATTCCATGGCCAAACTCCTACAGGACCTCGGGAGCGAGGGACACGATCTTCATGAAATTCTTCTGCCGGAGCTCACGAGCCACCGGACCGAAGATGCGGGTGCCCACCGGCTCCAGCTGGTTGTTCAGGAGCACGGCGGAGTTGGAGTCGAACTTGATGTAGGACCCATCAGGCCGGCCCACTTCCTTGGTGGTGCGGACGATGACCGCCTTCATCACGTCGCCCTTCTTCACCTTGGCGTGCGGCATGGCCTCCTTGACGGAGACCACGATGATGTCGCCCAGGCTCGCATAGCGCCGGCGGGAACCGCCGAGGACCTTGATGCAGGCCACGCGCTTGGCGCCGGAGTTGTCGGCAACGTCGAGATTGGATTCAACCTGGATCATGGGTGTCTCCTAGACCGCCTTTTCCATGATGTTCACCAGGGCCCAACGCTTGCGCGCGGACAGGGGGCGGGACTCGATTATCTGCACCTTGTCGCCGATGCCGCACTCGTTGGCCGGGTCGTGGGCCATGAACGTCTTCTTCCGGCGGATGAACTTCTTGACCAGCGGATGCTTCACCAGGGTCTCGACCGAAACCACGATGGTCTTGTCCGCCTTGTTGCTCACCACGTAGCCCACGAGGGTCCGCTTGTTGGACTTGCGCTCTTCGCTCATCTTAGGCCCCCGCTTCCTTTTCCTTGAGAATCGTCTGCATGCGCGCGATGTCCTTCTTCACCTCCGGCAGCCGGTGAGTCTTCTCCAACTGCGCGGTGGAATGCTGAAACCGCAGGGTGAAGAGCTCCTTCTTGGAGGCGTCGAGCTTCTCGGTCAGCTCGGCCGCGCTGAGCTCGCGCAGTTCCTTGGTCTTCATCTTACAAACCCTCCCGCACCACGATGGCGGTCTTCACCGGGAGCTTGTAGGCGGCCAGGCGCAGGGCCTCCTTGGCCAGCTCCAGGGACACGCCCTTGATCTCGTAGAGCACCCGGCCAGGCTTCACCGGGCAGTACCAGCCCGCCGGGGCGCCCTTGCCCGAACCCTGCCGAGTTTCCGCCGGCTTGGAGGTGTACACCTGGTCCGGGAACACCCGGATCCAGACCTTTCCGCCGCGCTTGATGTGCCGCATGAGCGCCACGCGGGCGGCCTCGATCTGCTGGCTGGTCAGCTTGGCGTGATCCAGGACCTTGAGCCCCACGTCGCCGAAGGCGATGGTGGCCCCGCGCAGGGCGTTGCCGCGCAGGCGGCCCTTCTGGCGCTTCCGATACTTGGTCTTGTTGGGGGACAGCATTACTGGTCAACCTCTTGGTCCAGAATTTCGCCCTTGAACACCCAGACCTTCACGCCGATGACCCCGTAGGTGGTCTTGGCAATGGCGTAGCCGAACTCGATGTCGGCGCGCAGGGTGTGCAGGGGCACGCGGCCGTCACGGTACCACTCGGAGCGGGCGATCTCGGCCCCGGCCAGGCGGCCGGCGCAGGAGACCTTGATGCCCTCGGCCCCGAACTTGCGGGCCAGGCTCACGGTGCGCTTCATGGCCCGGCGGAAGGCCACCCGGCGCTCCAGCTGCAGGGCGATGTTCTCGGCCACCAGCTGGGCGTCGATCTCGGGGCGGCGGATCTCGTTCACCTCGATGGAGAACTCCCGGCCGAACTTCTGGCGCAGGTCGCCGCGCAGCTTCTCGATCTCCACGCCCTTGCGGCCGATGACGATGCCCGGACGCGCGGTGTGGATGATGAGGCGCACCTTGCCCCCGGCCCGCTCGATCTCCACCTTGGAGATGCCGGCGTGGTACAGGAGCTTCTTGACGAACTTGCGGATGCGGCTGTCCTCATAGACGTTGGCCGCATATTCCTTCTTGCTGAACCACCGGGACAGCCAGTTCTTGTTGTAGCCCAGGCGGAACCCGTAGGGATGGACTTTCTGACCCACGTGACGTCCCTCCTTAGGACTCTTCGACAACCACGGTGATGTGGCTGGTACGTTTACGGATGCGGTAGGCGCGGCCCATGGCGCGGGGGCGGATGCGCTTGAGCATCGGCCCGCCGTCCACCTGCACGTTCTTCACCACCAAGGAATCCACGTCGATCCCGGGCAGCTGTTCGGCATTGGCCACGGCCGAGACCAGGACCTTACGGATGAGGCCGGCGGCGGCCTTGGGCGTGAAGGTCAGGACGTTCAGGGCGTCCTCGACCGGCAGGCCCTTGATGGTGTCGGCCACCAGCCGCGCCTTTTGCGCGGAGACCCGGACGAATTTGGCGACTGCTCTGGTTTCCATGTCCGTACCCTACTTCTTGACCTTGCTCTTCTTGTCCGCAGCGTGCCCGAAGAAGGGGCGGGTGGGGGCGAACTCGCCGAGCTTGTGGCCGACCATGTTCTCGGACACGAAGACCGGGATGAACTTCTTGCCGTTATGCACCGCAAAGGTCAGGCCGACCATCTCCGGGATGATGGTGGAGCGGCGGGACCAGGTCTTGATGACCTTGCGGTCCTTGTTCTCCACCGCCTTGTCCACCTTCTTCTGCAGGTGGCCGTCCACGAAGGGACCTTTTTTCAGGGACCTGGGCATATGGACTCCTTACTTCTGGCCGCGGCGCTTGACGATGAGCTTGCCCGACGCCTTCTTGCGGTTTCTCGTCTTGTAGCCCTTGGTGGGCTTGCCCCAGGGGGTGACCGGATGGCGGCCGCCCGAGCTGCGGCCCTCGCCGCCGCCCAGGGGGTGGTCCACCGGGTTCATGGCCACGCCGCGCACGTCGGGGCGCTTGCCGAGCCAGCGGTTACGGCCGGCCTTGCCCAGGCGAACCTGCTCGTGGGAGATGTTGCCCACCTGGCCCACGGTGGCGCTGCAGGTGGCCAGCACGTTGCGCACCTCGCCGGAGGGCATGCGCAACAGGGCGTACTTGCCTTCCTTGGCGATGAGCTGGGCGTAGGTGCCCGCGGCGCGGCAGAACTGGCCGCCGCGGCCGGGGTGCAGCTCCACGTTGTGGATCACGGTGCCGACCGGGATGCGGGCCAGGGGCAGCGCATTACCGGGCTTGATGTCCGCGGTCTCGCCGGCCAGCACCACATCGCCCACGGCAATGCCCACCGGGGCCAGGATGTAGCGCTTCTCGCCATCGGCGTAGTGCAACAGCGCGATGCGGGCGGAGCGGTTGGGATCGTACTCGATGGCCGCCACCTTGGCCGGGACGCCCGCCTTGTCCCGCTTGAAGTCGATGAGGCGGTAAAGCCGCTTGTGGCCGCCGCCGCGGCGCCGGGAGGTGAGCCGGCCGAAGTGGTTGCGGCCGCTCTTCTTGGGCAGCCCTTCGGTAAGGCTCTTCTCCGGCCGGTCCTTGGTGATCTCCTCGAACGTGGAGACGGTGATGTTCCGGCGGCCGGCGGACGTGGGCTTCAGTCTGCGCGTGGACACGTCTAGACTCCTTCGAAGAATTCGATCTTCTGGCCTTCGGCAAGGGTCACGTAGGCCTTCTTGTAGCCGGACACCCGGCCCCCCTTGCGGCCGAAGCGGCTGCGCCGGGAGGCCTGCTTGCGGACCACGTTCACCGCGGTGACCTTGACCCCGAAGGCCTCTTCAACGGCCTTCTGGATCTCCACCTTGTTGGCCCCGGGGTGCACGAAGAAGGCTACCTGGTTGGCGGTCTCCTTGGCCAGGTTGGCCTTTTCCGACACCAGCGGCTTGAGAAGAATGTCGGTGTACTGCATGGCTACTTCAACCTCTCTTCAACGGCCTTGGCCGCGTCCTCCAAAAGGACCAGCTGCGGGTACCGCAGCACGTCGAAGACGTTCAGCTGGTCGTGCAGGAGAACCTTGATCCCGGGGATGTTGCGGGCCGAAAGAGCGAGATTGTTATCCTCTTTGGGCAGCACAATCAAGGCCTTTTTGAGCCCCAGGGTCTTGGCGATCTCGGCGAACTTCTTGGTCTTGATCTCGGGAACCTCGAAGCCGCGCACCACCAGCATGGCGCCATCCTCCAGGACCCGCGAGGACAGGGCCATGCGCAGGGCCAGGCGGCGGACCTTCTTGTTCACCTTGAACTCGTAGGACCGCGGCTGGGGGCCGAAGATGGCCGCGCCGTGCCGCCAGAGCGGGGACCGGGAGGAGCCCGAACGGGCGCGGCCGGTGCCCTTCTGGCGCCAGGGCTTGGCGCCGCCGCCGTTGATGAGCGCGCGGTTCTTGGTGGCGTGGGTGCCGGAGCGGACCTTGGCCCGCTGGGCCCGGACCACCAGGTTCAAGATCTCCGGGCGCACCGGGACCTCGAAGACCTCGGGGGCCAGGGTGATCTCACCCACTTCCTTCTTGTTCTGATCTATGACTTTGACCTGCGCCATGACGCACTCCTCTCTACTGTTGCTTGCGGACCATCACCAGGCCGTTCGTGGGCCCGGGCACCTGGCCGCGCAACAGGATAAGGTTGTCGGCAGGCCGCACATCGACCACTTCCACGTTGATGCAGGTGACCCGGTCGCCACCCATGATCCCGGCCATGCGCTTGCCCTTGAAGACCTTGGAGGGGTAGGCGCACTGGCCGATGCCGCCCGGGGCGCGGTGCTTCTTCTCGTGGCCGTGGGACGCGCCCAGGCCGGAGAAGCCCCAGCGCTTCATGGGACCCTGGGTGCCCTTGCCCTTGGAGGTGCCGGTGACCTTCACCTTCTCTCCGGGCGTGAACATGTCCACGGTCAGGTCCTGGCCCAGCTCGTAGCCATCCACCGACTCCAGGCGAATCTCGCGCAGGAAACGGTAGAAGTCCTTGCCGGCCTTGGCCTGGTGCCCACGTTCGGGCTTGTTCACCTTGCGTTCCGGGATCTGTTCGAACCCGATCTGCAGGGCGCTGTATGTATCCTTGGTGGTGTCGCTTTTGATCTGCAGCACGGGGCAGGGGCCGGCGGCGATCACGGTCACCGGAATAGCGGTGCCGTCGCTGCCGAAGACCCTGGTCATGCCCAGTTTGCGACC
This sequence comes from Pseudomonadota bacterium, assembly GCA_023453335.1. GTDB lineage: Bacteria > Desulfobacterota > Desulfovibrionia > Desulfovibrionales > Desulfovibrionaceae > UBA6814. The sequence continues at coordinate 16,097 of JAEXTU010000060.1, forward strand.
CAAGATGCCAAGAGTGTCAGCCATCACGTCAACCTCTTCGCTAGAGTTTGATCTCGACGTCAACGCCCGCGGGAAGAGAGAGCTTCCCAAGCGCGTCCACGGTCTGCTGCGTCGGCTCCAGGATGTCGAGCAGGCGCTTGTGGATGCGCATCTCGAACTGTTCCCGGGACTTCTTGTCCACGTGGACCGATCGCTGCACCGTGTACTTGTGGATGTTGGTGGGCAGCGGAATGGGGCCGGCGATGCCCGCTCCGGTGTTCCGGGCCGTGTCCACGATCTCGGCCACGGCCTTGTCCAGGATGCGGTAGTCGTAGGCCTTGAGCTTGATCCGGATCCGATCGCTCTGCATGGACGCCATGGCTTACTCCGTGATCTCCGAGACAACGCCCGCGCCCACGGTGCGGCCGCCTTCGCGGATGGCGAAGCGCAGGCCCAGCTCCATGGCGATGGGGGCGATGAGTTCGACGTTGAAGGTCGCGTTGTCGCCGGGCATCACCATCTCCACTC
>JAEXTU010000100.1 GCA_023453335.1 Pseudomonadota bacterium
GCTCAGGACCACCTGGTCTCCGGTGACCACCACGTCCGCAACGACTTGTCCCTCGCCACCCTGGCCACCCTGGCCGCCTTGGCCGCCCTGCCCGCCCTGCCCGCCTTCGCCTCCCTGGCCGCCCTGCCCGCCCTGTCCTTGCTGGCCCTGCTGGCCCTGGGGGCCCTGCTGCGGAGTCACGTTGCTGGGCGCGGTCTGGATGATGATGACGGTGATGGGTGCCACCTGCTGGAACTGGGTGGTCTCCTGGGACGTGTAGGAGCGCAGCTGGCCCAGCCGGCCGGTGCGGTCCACGTCGAGCATGACGCCGGCCTGGTTGATGAACCGGGTGCCCGACGCGGTGGAGATGACCAGGGCCTGGTTGGCGTACTGGAAGATGCCGTACTTCTCGGTGCCGTCCGAGTTGACCTGGGTGTCCACGCCGGTGCCGCGGATGCCGATGGTGGCCAGGGGGGTCTGGAGCTTGACCCCGTCCGGGTTGCTCTTGGCGATCTCGCCGGTCACCGTGCGGAAGGTGCCCTGGGCCATGTTCAGGAGCATGTTCGCCCCGGACTTGGCCGCCGGGTCGTAGACGTAGGAGTCCACGGTCATCTTGGCCGAGGGCCCCTGCGAAAAGACGGATTTGTCCGAGAACTGGACTTCGAGGGTGCTGCCCGCGCCGGTGGAGAGCACGTCCTTCGGGTAGATGGGATCCCCGACGTGCAACTCGCGGACGCCGGATTCGTTCTGGGCCGTTATCTGGCCTTTCGCGGCAACGACTTTTCCAATCTGGTCCATGGCCCCCGCCCTCGCAGATGGTTGGTCTACGTATTAAGTATCCTTAATACCATATCCCTTCCGCTTCCCACAAGGGAAAAGCATGGCCCTCATCTTCTCGTATTTTCAAGAGGTTTGCAGCGGCTCCGGCTCCCGGATGCCGAACCGGGGGTCGCCGCATGCGCACCCTGCCGTCCTGCCCATGCCCAAATTTTCACATGGACGGAAGCAGCGGCAGCCGGGCCGCCCCGGGCGGCCCAGGTTTGACTGTGCCCGAATTTTTCCCTATAGCCCACCGAAGTAGGCGGGGGCGCCTCGGTTTTCCCAGTTTTCCAGGCTGAGAATGATTCTCACCGGTTTACAATCGGCATGGGATTCGTCAATTCTCGCCCAATTGCCCTTGAGCTTACGCCTTTTTTCACATACACCTGGCGCGGAAGCGCACAAGGACCTGAGGCGGGAATGTCGCTCTTTGATACCCTTGCGGCCCGGCGCAAGACCGTCCTGGACCGGTGGTTCGACGCCATCGTCAAGACCTATCCTGGCCTTTCGGCGGTCTTTCTCCACAAGAAGCATGCGTTCGGCAACCCGGTGGGCACGGGCATCTCCGCCGCGCTGGAAGGCGTGTACGGCGAGCTCCTGGCCCCCGAGTTCGGGGACGGGACCACCGACAAGGTGGGGGACATCATGCGCATCCGGTCGGTGCAGGAGTTCACCCCGGCCCAGGCGGCGGCGGTGTTCTTCCTGCTCAAGCCGGTGGTGCACGAGGTCTGCGCCGCCGAATTGGCGGCCGGCGGGCTGCTGGACTATCTGGTGCTGGAATCGCGCATCGACGCCCTGGCGCTCATGGCCTTCGAGGCCCATTCGCGTTTCCGGGAACAGATTTTCGAGATGCGCATTGCGGATTTCAAGCAGCGGTATTCGGGCCTTCTGCGTCGGCTCAACATCGTGTGCGAGTTGCCGGGGGCGGGTCCCGGTCTCGGTGAGGAAACGGGTCAGGCCAACTTGAAGCGAGGTAAGGGTCAATGAAAGCACTGGTTTCACTCTTCGCGGTGTTCGGGCTCGCGCTCATCGCGACGCTCGGCGCAGGGGCGCTGGGATGGCACTCCCTGTTCGGCGTCGCCATTCCCTACGTGGCGTTCGCCATCTTCCTGGTGGGCTTTGCGCTCAAGGTCCTGTGCTGGGCCAAATCAGCCGTGCCCTTCCGCATCCCCACCACCGGCGGCCAGCAGTACAGCCTTCCCTGGATCAAGCACGACACCTTGGACAACCCCGCCACCAACGGCCAGACCTTCTGGCGCATGGTGCTGGAGGTCTTCCTTTTCCGCTCCCTGTTCCGCAACCTCACCGCGGAGATCCACGACGGCGGCCAGGGCGTTGACGCCAAGCTGCGCTACGGCTCGGCCAAGTGGCTGTGGCTGTTCGCCATCATCTTCCACTACTGCTTCCTGGTGGTGGCCATCCGCCACCTGCGGCTCTTCACCGAGCCGGTGCCGGCCTTCCTCCATCCCATCGAGTTCATGGACAGCTTCCTGCAGATCGGCGTGCCCCTGCTCTACGTGAGCGGCGTCGGGCTGCTGGCCGGGGCCGTGCTCCTGTTCCTGCGCCGGCTGGCCCTGCCCCAGGTACGCTTCATCTCGCAGGCCGCCGACTATTTCCCGCTCCTGCTCATCATGGGCATCGCCAGCTCGGGCATCCTGATGCGCTACTTCTCCAAGTCCAACATCATCGGCATCAAGGAACTGCTCATGGGCCTGGTGACCTTCGCCCCGCGCATCCCCGAGGGCGTCGGCACGGTCTTCTACGTGCACCTGTTCCTGGTGAGCGTGCTTCTGGCCTACTTCCCCTTCTCCAAGCTCATGCACCTGGGCGGCGTGTTCCTCTCCCCCACCCGCAACCTGCCCAACAACACCCGCATGGTGCGCCACATCAATCCCTGGAGCCCCGAGGACGTGAAGCCGCACTCCTACGAGGAGTACGAGGACGAGTACCGGGAGAAGATGATCGAGGCCGGCCTGCCCGTGGAGAAGGAAGACGCCGAGGCCGAGGCCTAAGCAGACAACGCAAGCCGCAAAGCGGAGGAGCGACAATGGCATTCACGATGAAACCCGCGGAGCTTCTGAGCTTCAAGTACTCCGACCTGCCCAAGAAGGACTGGATGGACATCCCTCCGGTCTTCAAGCCGGGCACCTGGTGCTACCCGGCCAAGCCGGAAATCCTCGACTACCTGGACCACGAGCTGCCCGGCATCTTCGTCCGGCCGGCCCCGGGCTGGTCCCCGGCCGATCCCGACTGGCGGCTTCCCTCCGACTGGCGCGAACGGATCATGAACGCCTTCAGGGAGCGGCTGGACAAGTACCGCTCCTTCAAGGTCTTCATGGACATCTGCGTGCGCTGCGGCGCCTGCGCCGACAAGTGCCACTTCTACATCGGCGGCGGCGATCCCAAGAACATGCCGGTCCTGCGCGCCGAACTGCTGCGCTCCATCTACCGCGGCGAGTTCACCACCGCCGGCAAGATCCTGGGCAAGCTGGCCGGGGCGCGCAAGCTGGAAGAGGACGTGGTCCGCGAGTGGTTCCTCTACTTCTACCAGTGCACCGAGTGCCGCCGCTGCTCCCTCTTCTGCCCCTACGGCATCGACACCGCGGAGATCACCAAGATGGCCCGCGAGATGCTGCACACCGTGGGCGCCAACATCAACTGGATGCTCGAGCCGGTGGCCAACTGCAACCGCACCGGCAACCACCTGGGCATCCAGCCCCACGCTTACAAGGACATGGTCGACTTCTTCGTCGACGACATTGAGGAGATCACCGGCGTGCGGGTCAAGGCCCCGCTCAACGAGAAGGGCCACGAGATCCTGTTCATCACCCCCTCGGGCGACGTGTTCGCCGACCCGGGCACGTACACCTTCATGGGCTACCTGATCCTGTTCCACTACCTGGGACTGGACTACACCATCAGCACCTACGCCTCGGAAGGCGGCAACTTCGGCTCCTTCACCCATCACAACATGATGAAGAAGCTGAACATGAAGTTCTACGCCGAGGCCAAGCGGCTGGGGTCCAAGTGGATCATCGGCGGCGAGTGCGGCCACATGTGGCGCGTGATCAACCAGTACATGAGCACCGCCTCAGGGCCCTCGGACTTCATGGGCCTGCCCAAGAGCCCCATCACCGGCACCGTATTCCAGAACGCGGTGGACACCAAGATGGTGCACATCAGCGAGTTCACCGCCGACCTCTTCAAGCACGGCAAGCTGGCGGTGGACAAGAAGCGCAACGCCGGGCTCATCACCACCTTCCACGACTCCTGCAACCCGGCCCGCGGCATGGGCATGTTCGAGGAGCCCCGCTACGTGCTCAAGAGCGTGGTGGACGAGTTCTACGACATGCCCGAGGACTCCATCAAGGAGAAGACCTTCTGCTGCGCCGGCGGTTCGGGCCTGAACACCGACGAGTTCATGGAGATGCGCATGCGCGGCGGCCTGCCCCGCGGCAACGCCCTGCGCTACGTGCAAGAGAAGCATGGCGTGAACCGCATGACCTGCGTCTGCGCCATCGACCGCGCCACCCTGGTGCCCCTGGCCAACTACTGGGCCCCGGGCGTGACCATCAGCGGCATTACCGAGCTGGTGGGCAACGCGCTCATCCTGCCCGGCGAGAAAGAACGAGAAGTCAACCTGCGGCAAGAAGACCTCGAGGCCTAAGGGAGGAGCCGACCATGCAATACGGTGGAAAAATCATCGCCGGGCTCATCATCTTCCTGGGCCTGGTGACGTTCCCCTTCTGGTACCACATGGGCAGCGCGGCGTACAAAACGCCCGAACTCAAGCTGCCCGCCAAGAACGTGGCAACCGAATGTGTCGAGTCCAAAGAGTTCATGCGGGCCGAGCACATGCAACTGCTCAACAACTGGCGCGACAGCGTGGTGCGGATGGACAAC
>JAEXTU010000208.1 GCA_023453335.1 Pseudomonadota bacterium
GGGTGGGGGTGGCCAGGGTGCCGTGCACCGAGATGACCCCGGCCAGGGGCGCGCCGCTGCGGGCCAGCTCCAGGGCCACGCCGCCGCCGAAGCAGTAGCCCATGGCCGCCACCTTGTTCTGGTCGGCCAGGGGGTTCAGGAGCAGCTGGCGCAGGCCCTCGGCCGCGCGGCGGCGCATGAGGGTGCGGTTGTCCGCGGGCTTGAAGGCCCCGGCCAGCTTGCCCGCCTCCTCGTTGGTGGCGGCCAGCACGCCCTTGCCGTACATGTCCGCGGCAAAGGCCAGGTAGCCCAGGGCGGCCAGGCGGCGGGCGGTCTCCTTGGGCTGGTCGCCCAGGCCCCGCCAGTCGTGGAAGATGGCCACCGCGGGCCGGGGGGCGGCGGTGGCGTCGTCAAAGGCCAGGAAGCCCTGCAGGGCCACGCCGTCGTGGGTATAGTCCACGGCCTGCTCCACCACCTTGGCCGAGGCCGCCGGAGCCAGGGCCAGGGCGGCCAGGACCAGGGCCGCGAAGAATCCGGGAATGTATCTGAACATGGGGGTGTCCTCCGGGAATACGAGCGGTATTTTGGTTATATAGGACGTTCCCGGCGGTTGTACATGGCTGGCGGGATTTTGATTGCCCGGGGCCGGGGCCTGGGGCAGGATGGGGAAAACGCGTCAAGGAGGCCGTGGTGCGCTTTGCAGCGGTGATATTCGACCTGGACGGGACCCTGCTGGACTCCCTGGAGGAACTGGCGGATGCGGTGAACGTGGTGCTGGCCGCGGCGGGGATGCCCACCCACCCGGCCGCTGCCTTCCGCGGCTTCGTGGGCAACGGGGTGGTGAACCTGGTGCGCCGGGCCGCGCCCGCGGGCCTGTCGGACGTGCAGCTGCGGGACCTGGTGCTGGCGGGCCGGGCCGAGTACGGCCGGCGCTGGGACGCCAAGAGCCGGCCCTATCCGGGCATCCCGGAGATGCTGGACGCCCTGGCTCGGGCCGGCCTGCCCCTGGCCATGCTCTCCAACAAGCCCGACGACTTCACCCGGCGCATCGCCGAGCGGTTCTTTGCGGCCTGGCCGCTGAACCCGGCGCGCGGGGCGCGCGAGGGCATGCCCCTCAAGCCTGACCCGACCGCGGCCCTGGCCGTGGCGCAGGAACTGGGATTCGCGCCCGGCGAGATTCTCTTTGCCGGGGACTCGGACGTGGACGTGCGCACCGCCAAGAACGCCGGCATGTTCGCCGCCGGGGTGCTCTGGGGCTTCCGCGGCGCGGACGAACTCATTGCCGCGGGCGCGGACCGGCTCTTCGCCAGCCCGGACGAGCTGGCGCGGTTCGCGCTCGGGGGCTAGGCCCGGCTATTCCTCGCTCTCCACGCTCCCGCCCCACTGGGGCAGTTCGGTGAAGCGCTTCTCGGCCTCGCGGTGGCCCAGGTTGAGGGCCTTGACGTTCACCGCCCGGATCTTGGCGGGCAGGGTGTCCTCCAGGCTCTTCTTGATGACCGCCCGCTTGGCAAAGGGCAGGATGTGGGTGATGGCCCCCAGCACCACGGTGTTCATGGCCTGGGGCAGCTTGAGCCGGTCGGTGGCTAGGTCGGTGAAGGGCAGGCCCAGGAAGCGGTTGGTGGGAATCTGCTTGACCAGGGTGGTGTTGACCAGGAGCGCGCCGCCCGGCTTGAGCAGGCCGAAATAGCGGTTGCACGCCTCCTGGGACAGGGCCACCAGGAGGTCGATCTTGTCGGTCTTGGGGTAGCTGATGGGCGAGGAGCTGATGACCAGGTCCGAGCGGGAGGCCCCGCCTCTCGCCTCGGGCCCGTAGCTCTGGGTCTGGGTCACGTAGTAGCCGTGGCCGAGCGCCAGGGCCTGGCCCAGGATCTTGCCCAGGGTGAGCACGCCCTGGCCGCCCAGGCCGGACAGGCAGATCTCGAAGCGGTCCAGGGCGGGTTGCTGCGGCTGTTTCTTCATGCCTTCTTACCTCCTGCCGGGGCCGCCTGGCTGGCCCGCAGCCCGGCGTAGCGCGTCTCCAGCGAGGGCTCGTCGCGGTCCACGAACACCCCCAGGGGAATCTTGCCCTCGGCCTTCTCGGCCGAGAGCTTGCGGTACTGCTCCAGGGGCGTGCCCGACTCCTTGAGCCAGCGGTACATGTCCACCACGGTCTTGAACGTGTTCTTGCGGCCGTACTGGGTGTGGCAGGGCGAGACCACCTCCAGCAGGGAGAAGCCCGGGTGGGTGAAGGTGGCCTGCATGAGCTTGTCCATGCCCTGGGCGTGGAAGGCGCTGGCCCGGGCCACGAAGTTGGCCCCGGCCGCGGCGGCCAGCTCCACCAGGTCGAAGGACTTCTCCATCTGGCCAAAGGGCGTGGTGGTGGTCGTGGCCCCCAGCGGGGTGGTGGAGGAGCACTGCCCGCCGGTCATGCCGTAGATGTTGTTGTTGAGCACCAGCACCGACAGGCCGATGTTGCGCCGGGCGGCGTGGATGAAGTGGTTGCCGCCGATGGACAGGGCGTCGCCGTCGCCCATGACCACGATGACCTTGAGGTTCGGGTTGGCCAGCTTGACGCCGGTGGCGATGGTGAGCGCCCGGCCGTGCACCGCGTGCACGGTGTTGAAGTCCACGTACACCGCCATGCGGCCGGAGCAGCCGATGCCGGCCACCAGGGCCACCTCGTCCTTGGACCAGCCCAGGGCGTGCACGCTGCGGATGAGCGAGCCGAGCACGATGCCGTGCCCGCAGCCCGGGCAGTAGACATGGGGGAACTTTTTGTTGTGCCGCAGGTAGTGGTGGATGAGTTGGGTGCGTTCGGCCATGCTAGCGTCTCCTGAGCAC
>JAEXTU010000224.1 GCA_023453335.1 Pseudomonadota bacterium
GGTCTCCGCCGCAGGGGCGTCCTCGCTGTCCGCGGGGTCAGGTCCCAGGGGGGTGAGGCGGAAGCGCTGGTGTCCGCCGTCCTGGGTGCGGATGCGGATGACCCGGCCGGGTTCGGGGGAGAGTGCGGCGGCCGGCCTGGTCTCCAAGGCGTCCAGCCGAGCCAGGACGGCGTCGAGGCGGCCGGTGAGGTCCGCCACCTCCCGGGCCAGGGATTCCAGGACCCGGGCCGATACCGCAGGGGGTGAGGTTTCGCTTATCGATAAGCGACGATTCTTGGAATATTCAGGATACGAGGTGGTTAGAAGGTCAGCGACCTCCCGAACCGAGTGGCCCTTGGCAAAGGCGTCGCGGATGGTGGTGCAGACCTGGGCGGCGGAGGCAGGGAAGCGCAGGGGCTTGCCCGAGGTGAGCGCAGGCAAAAAGTTGGGGAACTTGCGGCGGTAGCTCTTGAGGGTGGTGACCGAGACCCCCAGGAGTCGGGAGAGGTCGGCATGGGTCAGGTTGTCGTCGCTCATCGTCGCTTTATACTAGGCTAAAAATAATAAGATTCAAGTAATCGATAAGTCAAATAGCGCCCTGGGTCAAGGGGCGGAATAGTGCGGAACCTCCGGACGGTGAGGGCAGGGCGGTTGGGCGGTCCGGCGGAAGGGAGCAGGGCGTCCTTCCCTTGTGCCCCGGCAATCTGCTATCGTCTTGGCAAAGCGGAGGAAGCGCGATGGCCGGGAAGCTCAGGCTGGGAGTGAGCCGGTGCCTGCTGGGCGAGAATGTGCGCTACGACGGCGGGCACCAGCTGGACCGCTTCGTGGCCCACACCCTGGGCGCGCACGTGGAGTTCGTGCCGGTGTGCCCGGAGGTGGAGTGCGGCCTGCCCATCCCGCGGGAGGCGGTGCGCCTGGTGGGCGACCCGGCCCGGCCGCGGCTGGTGGGCCGGGAGAGCGGCCGAGACGTCACTGCGCAGATGGAGGCCTGGGCCGCCCGCCGGCTGGAGGACCTGGCCGGGGAGGGCCTGAGCGGGTTCATCTTCAAGAGCGGCTCGCCCAGCTCGGGCATGGAGCGGATCAAGGTCTATCCCGCGGACGGCGGCCGGCAGCCGTTGTCCTACAAGGGCGTGGGCGTGTTCGCCCGGATGTTCATGGCCCGCTTTCCCCGGCTCCCGGTGGAGGACGACGGACGGCTGCACGACCCGCGGCTGCGCGAGAATTTCATCGAGCGCATCTTCGCGGTGCGGCGCTGGCAGGAGGTGGCGGCCCGGCCCGGCCTGGGCGCGCTGGTGGACTTCCACACCCGGCACAAGCTGCTGGTCCTGTCCCACAGCCCCGAGCTGTACCGGGAGCTGGGCCGGCTGGTGGCCGGGGGCAAGACCCGGGCAGAGGTCGAACTGTTCGGCCTCTATGAGGAGCTGCTCCTGCGCGCCCTGGGGCTCCTGGCCACGCCCCGCAAGCACGCCAACGTGCTGACCCACGGCCTGGGCTATTTCAAGAAGCGCCTGACCCCGGACGAGAAGCAGGAGATGCTGGAGCTCATCGAGCGCTACCGCAGGGAGGAGATTCCGCTCATCGTGCCGGTGACCCTGCTCAACCACTACGTGCGCAAGTACGGCGAGGCGTACCTGGCGGACCAGGCCTACCTGAACCCGCACCCGGCGGAGCTCAAACTGCGCAACCATGTCTGAGGAGCGGCGGGGGCGGCCTGGGGATGTCGGAAGCTCTGAACGCCGTCGGAACCTCATGACGGCGCGTAAATCCAGGGGGATGCCATGAACCTGCGCGAACGGCCGGTGGCGGTGTTGGGGGCCACCGGTTACATCGGCGGACGGTTGGCCCCGCGGCTCCTGGACGCGGGCTGGAAGGTGCGGGCCGTGGTGCGCTCGGCCTACAAGCTGCGCTCCCGGCCCTGGGGCGCACACCCGGGCCTCACGGTGGTGGAGGCCGACGTGTCGGACCGCGCGGCCCTGTCCCGGGCCCTGGCCGGATGCGGCGCGGCCTTTTACCTGGTGCACTCCATGTCCGCCACGTCCGGGGGGGCCAAGGGGTCCTTTGCCCAGGCCGACCTGGCCGCGGCCCGCAACATGGCCGCGGCCGCGGCCGAGCAGAACCTCTCCCGCATCATCTACCTGGGCGGGCTGGGCGAGGAGGGGCCGGACCTCTCCCCCCACCTGCGTTCGCGCATCGAGACCGGCCGCGCCCTGCAGGAAGGGCCGGTGCCCGTGACCTGGCTCAAGGCGGCCATGATCCTGGGCGCGGGCAGCGCCTCCTTCGAGATACTGCGCTACCTGGTGGAGCGCCTGCCCATCATGCTCACCCCGGCCTGGGTGCGCACCCAGTGCCAGCCCATCGCCTGCACCAACGTGCTGGGCTATCTCCTGGGCTGTCTGGAGAATGAGGCCACGGTGGGCAGGGAGTTCGACATCGGCGGGCCGGAGGTGCTCTCCTATGAGGACATCTTCCGCATCTACGCCCGGGTGGCCCGGCTGCCCCCCCGGCTTATCCTGCCCGTGCCGGTGCTCAGTCCCCGGCTCTCGTCCTGGTGGATCCACCTGGTGACCCCGGCCCCGGCCTCCCTGGCCCGGCCCCTGGCCGAGGGCCTGAAGAACCGGGTGGTCTGCCGGGAGCACGCCATCCGGGAGCTGGTGCCCCAGGAGCTGCTCACCTGCGAGCAGGCCATCCGTCGCGCCCTGGGCCGCATCTCCACCCACGACGTGGAGACCTGCTGGAGCGACGCCGGCCTGGCCCTGCCCCCGGAGTGGCTCACCGCGGGCGACGCGCCCTATGCCGGCGGCGACGTGCTGGAGTGCAACCACCGGGTGGTGTTGGGCTGCGCGCCGGAGCAGGTCTGGGAGACCCTCAAGCGCATCGGCGGCAGCACCGGCTGGTACCACGGCCAGATCCTCTGGGTGCTGCGCGGCTGGCTGGACCTCCTGGTGGGCGGCATCGGCCTGCGCCGGGGCCGGCGGCACCCGGTGGACATCCGGCCGGGCGACGCCCTGGACTTCTGGCGGGTGCTGGCCGTGGAGGAGAACCGCATGCTCCTGCTCTCCCCGGAGATGCGTCTGCCCGGGGAGGCGGTGTTTCTTTTCCAGATAGAACCCCAGGGCGAGGACCGTTGCGAGCTGCGCCAGATCACCCGCTACTTCCCGCGCGGGCTCACCGGCCTGGCCTACTGGTGGTCGCTGTACCCGGTGCACCGCTGGCTCTACTCCGGCATGCTGCGTAAGATAGCGGCCCGCACCGAGGCCCCCATCCTGGAAGGGCCGGAGCACTTCGCGGGCAGCGCGGCCCTGTGCCGGCTCCCGGACGACATGCAGCCGGGGGCCGGGGCGTGAGGGTCCATCCGGCGCGGATAGCCACCCTGCGGGCCGGGACCCCGGGACCCGGGCCGGTGCTCTGTTGGCTGAGCCGGGATGCGCGCGCCCGGGACAACTGGGCCCTGTTGCACGCCCAGGACCTGGCCCGGGAGGCCGGGGTCCCGCTCCTGGCCGCCTTCTGCCTGGCCCCGGCCTTTCCGGGGGCCACGGCCCGGGCCTACGACTTCCTCCTGCCCGGGCTGGCCGAGACCGCCGCGGACCTGGCCGAACGGAACATCCCCCTGGCCCTGCTCCTGGGCGACCCGGGGGCGACCCTGTCCGGCCTGGCAGCCGAGGTGCGCGCCCGGCTGGTGGTCACGGACTTCGACCCCCTGCGGGTGAAGCGGCAGTGGAAGGAGCAGGCCTGCCGGGCCGTAAGCATGCCGGTGCTGGAGGTGGACGCCCACAACATCGTGCCCTGTCGCCACGCCTCGGCCAAGCAGGAATACGCGGCGCGCACGTTGCGCCCCAAGATCCACCGGCTCCTGCCCGAGTTCCTGGAGGAGTTCCCGGAGCTGGAGGCGCACCCCCACCGGCTGGAGTTCGCGCCCCATGCCCCGGACTGGGTCGCGGCCCGGGCCTTTGTGCAACCCGATGAGTCCGTGCCCCTGCCGCCCTCAGATATGAGTGGGGCCGCGCCCGGGGGCCGGGCCGGCCTGGCCCGGCTGGCGCGGTTCGTGGACGCCGGGCTGGAGCGCTATGCCGAGGGCCGCAACGACCCCACCCAAGACGCCCAGTCCGGGCTGTCGCCCTGGCTGCACTTCGGCCAGGTGGCCCCGCAGCGGGCCACGCTCGACGCCCTGGGCAGCCGGGGAGGCAGGGCCGGGGACGCCGACCTGGAGGCCTTCCTGGAGGAGCTGGTGGTGCGGCGCGAACTGTCCGACAATTTCTGCTGGCGCAACCCGGCCTACGACACCCTGGAGGGCGCGCCGGACTGGGCGCGCAAGACCCTGGCCAAACACGCCCGCGACCCCCGGCCATTTTTGTACGGCCGGGAAGAGTTCGCGGCCGCGGCCACCCACGACCCGCTGTGGAACGCGGCCCAGCG
>JAEXTU010000279.1 GCA_023453335.1 Pseudomonadota bacterium
CGCCCTCTTCGGCGACGATTTTCCGGTGGCTTCCGCGATGCGCGGATTGAGCTTCTACGACGACCTGGGCGAGGAACTCGCCCCCGCTGACCAGCAGACCCTCATGGACGCAGTCCGCACCCTGCCCCATGCGCTGCCCGACGTGCCCCTGGCCGGACAGGACCTGGCGGCCTGAACTGCCTTACCCCGCCAGCACCCGCACCCCGATGGCGATGAGCACCAGGCCGCCCGCCACCTCGGCGTAGAAGCCCAGGCGAGTGGCCCGGGCCATGCGGCAGCCCAGGTGCAGGCCGAGCACGGTGAACCCCGCGGTCACCAGCCCGATCACCAGCACCGGGAACCAGATGGAAACCTGGACCAGGGACAGGGACAGGCCCACGGCCAGGGCGTCCAGGCTCACCGCCACCCCGAGCACCAGGAGGCGCAGGCCCCGGGTGTTGTCGGTGCGCTCGCACTCGTCCGTGGCGTGGAAGGCCTCCCAGAGCATCTTGCCGCCCACCCAGGCCAGGAGCCCGAAGGCCAGCCAGGGGGCCACACTCTGCACGAACCCCCGCACAGCCATGCCCGCGCCCCAGCCAAGGATGGGCATGAGGGACTGGAATCCGCCGAACACCGCGGCCATCCGGAACGCCCGGTGGTTGCCCACCCGCTCCAGGCAGCAGCCCGCGGCGCAGGACACCGCGAACGCGTCCATGGCCAGAGCCACGGCCACGGCCAGAATCTCGGCCAGGCTCACGAAACGCCCTTACGGGACCAGCGGGGCCAGGTTCAGGCCCGTGTCCACAGGCAGGCCAGCCATGAGGTTGGCGTTGGCCAGGGCCTGGCCCGACGCCCCGCGGCACAGATTGTCGATGGCCGAGAGCACGATGAGCCGGCCGGTGCGCGGGTCCTTGACCAGCCCGAGGTCGCAGAACATGGTGCCCCGTACCGAGCGGGTCTCGGGCAGCACGCCCTGAGGCAGCACCCGTACCCAGGGGTGGGCGGCGTAGGCCGTTTCGTACACGTTCTGTATCTCGGCCGCCGGGGTGTCCGCCTTGAGCTGGGTGTAGATGGTGGACAGTATCCCGCGGTTGATGGGCAACAGGTGGGTATTGAAGGATATCTTCAGGTCCGCCCCGGCGATGGCCGAGATCTCCTGCTCGATCTCCGGGGTGTGCCGGTGCTTGCCCAGGTTGTAGGCCCGGAAGGTGTCGGACACCTCGCAGAACAGGGTGCCCACCGTGGCCTTGCGCCCAGCGCCGCTGGCCCCGGACTTGGAATCCGCAACAATTCCCGCAGTCTCCACCAGCCCGGCCGCAAGCGCCGGGTACAGGCCCAGGATCACCGAGGTGGGATAACACCCGGGATTGGCCACCAGCCTGGCCCCCTTCACCTGCTCGGCATAGAGCTCGATGAGCCCGAACACCGCCTGGGGCAACAAGTCCTTGTGCCTGTGCTCCAGCCCGTACCACTGAGCGTATGTCGAATCGTCATGCAGACGGAAATCAGCAGACAAATCAACAACCTTGGTGCCCAGGGCCAGCAGGGCTGCGGCCATGTCCATGGCCGTGCCGTGCGGCACCGCCAGGAAGACCAGCTGGCAGGACTTGGCCAGGGCCGCGGGGTCGGGCTCGCTCACCACCAGGCCGCCCAGGGGCAGGCCGGCCAGGTTCGGGTAGAGCTGGGCCAGGGTCTTGCCCGCATCGGAGCGGGAGGTGGCCGCGGCCAGCTCGAAGGCCGGATGCAGGGCGAGCAGCCGCACCAGCTCCAGGCCGGTGTAGCCGGTGACCCCCACCAGGCCCACGGGTATCTTCTGGGTCATGGGCGCACCTACTTGGTCTTGACCACGTACTTCATGCGCAGATCGTAGAGCAGGCCCTCCAGGAGCCTCGCCTCGTCCGGGTCCACGCAGCGCGCGGTCTTGTCCTTGAGCATGGCCAGGGTGTCGATGATGTGCTTGGCCAATTCGAGATTCGCCGCGGTCTGCCCGCTTGCGGGGTCGGGCGCCTCGCCCATGGCCACCAGGGCTGTGGAGGCCAGGGACATGATGAAGGTGGTGAAGGTCACCTTGGGCAGGGGGCCCTGGCCCCCGCAGCCGCAGGGCTTGCCGCTCGGATTGCTGGCGTCGGACATGGGATTCCCCTCCCCAAAGGTTACAGGGCCGGAGGCCCGTCCACCAAAGCCTGTTCGTACGCGGCCAGGGCCTGCTCCAGGTAGTCCCGGGACGCGGTGTAGCCGCCGCACAGGTGCAGGCAGCGGGCCAGGGCGTGCAGGCCCGCGGCCAGGTCCGCCCAGTCCACGTAGCCCATGTGCCCGATGCGCACGATGCGGCCCTTGAGCTGGTCCTGGCCCCCGGCCATGACCACCCCGTAGCGTTCGGCCGCGGCCTTCAGCACCTTGCCGCCGTCCACGCCCGCGGGCAGTTTCACGCTGGTCAGGCCCCAGGTGTAGTCACGCTCGGCCAGCGGCGCAAGGCCCATGGCCGCCACCCCTGCCCGGCACATCTGGGTGAGCGCCCATTGCCGGCGATAGACGGTTTCCATGCCCGCCTCGGCAAAGAGCTGCAAACAGGTGTGCAGGCCCTGGATCAGGTTGATGCCCGGGGTGTACAGGGTCTGGCTCTCCAGGGTCTTCTTCCGCTCGCCCAGCAGGTCGAAATAGAAGTTGCGCGGCTCCACCTGCTCCACCCGCGCCCAGGCCCGCTCGGACAGGGCCAGGAAGCTCAGGCCCGGCGGCAGCATGAGTCCCTTCTGCGACCCGGTGAGCAG
>JAEXTU010000312.1 GCA_023453335.1 Pseudomonadota bacterium
CCTGGGGGGCGGTGCAGGCCTGCTAGAAGATCTCGTGGGCCGGGATGGTCTTGAGGTTGAACGCCTCGCCCACCGCCGGGCAGGTGAGCTTGCCCTTGTAGGTGTTCAGGCCGGGCAGCAGGCAGCGGTCGTGCACCAGGGCGTCCAGGCCGTTGTCCGCCAGCTTGAGCACGTAGGGCAGGGTCTGGTTGGTGAGGGCGAAGGTGGAGGTCCGGGGCACCGCGCCGGGCATGTTGGCCACGCCGTAGTGGATCACGCCGTCCACCACGTAGGTGGGGTTGTCGTGGGTGGTGGCGTGGATGGTCTCCACGCAGCCGCCCTGGTCCACGGCCACGTCCACGATGACCGAGCCTTCCTTCATGGTGGAGAGCATGTCGCGGGTCACCAGGTGGGGCGCCTTGGCGCCCACGATGAGCACGCCGCCCACCACCAGATCCGAGAACTGGACCCACTTGCGGATGTTGGGCTCGGTGGAGGAGATGGTGGTGATCCGGCCGGCGAACACGTCGTCCAGGTATTGCAGGCGCTTGTGGTTCACGTCCATGATGGTGACCTGCGCGCCCATGCCCATGGCCATGCGGGCGGCGTTGGTGCCCACCGCGCCGCCGCCCAGCACCAGCACCGAGGCCGGGGCCACGCCGGGCACGCCACCCAGCAGGATGCCGCGGCCGCCCTGGGACTTCTCCAGGTAGTGCGCCCCCACCTGGGTGGCCATGCGGCCGGCCACCTCGGACATGGGCATGAGCAGCGGCAGGGAGCCGTCGGCCAGCTGCACGGTCTCGTAGGCGATGCCGGTGACCCCGGAGTCCAGCATGGCCCGGGTCAGCTCCTCGGCCGCGGCCAGGTGCAGGTAGGTGAAGAGCAGCAGGTCGGGCCGCAGGTACTTGTACTCGCTGGGCAGGGGCTCCTTGACCTTGACCACCATGTCCGCGGCCCAGGCCTGCTCGGCGCTGACCAGTTCCGCGCCGGCCTTGGTGAACTCGGCGTCGCTGATGCCGCTGCCCAGTCCCGCGCCCAGCTCCACGTGCACCGTGTGGCCGCGGCGCACCAGGGACTCGACCCCGCCGGGGGTCATGGCGATGCGGTTTTCCTTGGTCTTGATTTCCTTGGGCACACCCACGATCATGGCGTCACCATCCTCTTGGAAGTATTGAGTTTGTTGTTCAGCCCACGAAGCGCTTGCGCGCACCCGCGGGGAGCAATGTCCATTTGCGCTTGGCCTTCATGACCACGAAGGACTCGCTGGCGTTGATGCCGCCCACCTTGCCCAGGTCCTCGTTGAGGAAGCGGTAGAGGTCGGCGATGTCGTCGGAGAGCACCACCTCGACCATGATGTCGTAGCGGCCGGTGACCACCGCGGCCCAGCTCACCTTGTCCAGGCGGGAGATGGCCGTGAGCTTGGCGTCCAATTCCTGGTGGGACTGGAGCGACACGGCCACCAGGGCGATGGTCAAGTCCTTGACCGCGGCCGGGTCCACCAGGGCGGCGATGCGCATGGCCCCGCGGGCGATGAGCCCTTTCAGGCGGGTGCGCACGGTGGGAGCCGAAACCCCCAGCCGCTCCGCGGCCTCGCCCGCGGCCAAGGACCCATCCTCGGCCAACAGCGCGGCCAGGCGGCGGTCCTGGGGGTCCAGGGGAAGGCGGGAGGCGCTTTCGTGTTCGTCCATAGGGAGTTTTCTTTCTTAAAAGAAAACTTTTGTCAATTAAATTTTGCTAAAATGAAATTTTAGATTATTTTTCTTTCCATCAGGCAAGCCGCCCTTGGGCCGAGGGCTGAGAAGAGGGCGATCCGTGAATCGCCCCTACAAAAGAGGGCCGTGCCGGGATGCGTGCAATACTTCTGTGCGGGGTAGGGCTTGCTTGCGCCCGAACGGGGTCTGGGGCCGATGGCCCCAGCCGGCGGGATGCAAGGGAGGCGGGGAGCCTCCCATGCCGGGGGCACGGGGGCGGAGCCCCTGCCCTCTTAAGCGGCCAATCTGCGGATGGCGGTCACCAGATCGGGGATGCGGAAGGGCTTTTCCAGGACCTGGGCCACGCAGGGGGGGAGGATCGCTGGCCTTTGGTCGGTGCGGCCGGAGAGGAGGAGGATAGGGGTGCCGTTGGCCTTCTTGAGCAGGCCGGGGAGGTCCGCGCCGGCCTTGCCTGCCCGGTCGGGGCAGACCAGGCCCAGGGCGTGGCCGGAGAAGTCCGGGGCCCCGTCCGGGGCGGCGGCCAGGGAGCGGGCCGGGGTCAGGCCGCACTCGCGCACCACGTCGTCCAGCACCTCGCGCAGGCCGGGGTTCTCGCAGTAGACCAGGACCGTCTCCGGGGCCTTGGGCCGGGCCGGGGCCGGGATCAGGGCGGGGTCGGGCGTGGGCGCGGCCTCGCCGCCGATGCGGCTGCGCAGGAAGGCCAGCTCCAGGCGCAGGGTGCGCAGGGCATGGCCGCGGGCGTCCGCGTCGCGGGCGGTCTCCAGGCGCTCGGCCAGGCCGGCCAGGCGCTCCAGGTCCCGGGCCAGGTCCGCGAACCCGTATT
>JAEXTU010000125.1 GCA_023453335.1 Pseudomonadota bacterium
GCCTCGGACATCGCCGCCGTCCCATCGCTGGAGCCAGAGCCCTTCGGCATGGTGGCGGTAGAGGCCATGTTCCAGTCCCGGCCGGTGGTGGCCGCGGGGCATGGCGGCCTGGAGGAGATCGTGGCGCACGAAGAGACCGGCCTGCTGTTCCCATCGGGGGACGCCCCGGCCCTGGCCGCAGCCCTGGCCCGGCTTGCCGGTGCCCCCCCGGCAAGGCGGCGCATGGGCGCGGCCGGCCGGGAGCGGGCCCGCGCCGTGTTCGGCCTGGAGACGTTCCAGCAGACCTATGCCCGCATCCTCACCGGTCTGCTCGGCGAGGTTTCTGACCGGACGGGCCGCGGTTGAAATAGTTCCCAAACTGCGTAGACTGGCGCAGTATCGCTAACGTCGCGCCCGACACCGTTCCGCCCAGGACGACCATGCACCTGTTCATCTCCCTGGCCATCTTCACCCTGTCCAACAGCTTCTTCTACCTGTTCTCGTGGAGCCAGATCCACGGCATTTTCAACACCTCGGACATCGGCCTCTTCCTCATCGCATTCTCCCTGCCGATCGCCTTCTTCCGCTGCCGGGAAAAACGCATCCTGGCCAACAGCGTGTCGATGCTCATCTGCTTCCAGCTGCTCTATTGCGTGTTCCACATCTTCTTCGTGGTGGCCCGCTTCAACTACTCCCTGTTCAACGCCATCGTGGCCAGCCGCAGCTTTCTCTACTACTGCAGCTTCTTCGTCTTCCTCCTGCTCATCGACACCCGGAAAAAGGCGGTCAAGACCCTGGGGGCCATGAACCTCCTGCTGCTCCTGATCATGGCCCTCAGCGTGGTGAACTACGCCGGGCCGACCATCTTCTACCACGAGTGGGCCGCCGGGCACGCCGAGCGCGCGGACATCAAGCGGGCCTTCATCCCCGGCATGCCGGTGATGAGTATGATGGCCATCTGGGCCATCAGCTGCGCCTATACGACCCGGCACGCCAAGCTGTCCTGGAACGTGCAGAGCCTGCTCTACACCGCCGCCCACGTCTTCCGGCAGAGCCGGATGCGGCTCTTCGGCGTGCTGGCCTGCCTCCTGGGCATGGGCCTGTACCAGCGCAAGTTCCTGATGACCGCCGCGGCCCTGGGCCTGATCGGCGCCACCTCGCTGGGCCTGGCGGAGATCTTCTCGGTGGACATCCTGGGCAAGAACGTGGAACTGACCATCACGGACATCTCCAAGTCCAGCGGGACCTACGAGGTGCGCCGCCAGTTCATCATGGAGTCCATGAAGGAATTCATGGAGTCCCCGATCATCGGCACCGGGGGCAGCGCCATCCGCCCCTTCGAGGGCGCCTACAAGGGCATTTCCCAGCGGGAGTTCCAGAAGTACCTTATCCTCGGCAAGCAGACAGACATCGGCATCCTCAACTGGATCAAGGACTTCGGTCTGATCGGCCTGGCCTGGTTCGTAGTCTTCTTCATGGTCCTGTTCCGCCTGGCCCGGCACGCCCTAAAGAATCCGGACGAGGACCGGAGGCTGTCCCTGTTCAGCGCCTTCTTCCTCCTGTTCGTCCTGGTCACCTCCGGGACCCTGGAGCACCTCATCAACAGTTCGACCATCCCGCCGGTGATGTTCATCAGCGCGCTCCTGGTCCGGATGCGCCTGGGGTGGCGGAAGGAGGAGCAGGCATGCCCCGCGCACTTGCAGCCCTGACGGCCCTGGTCCTGTGCCTGGCCTTCGCCCTCCCGGCCCCGGCCCGTACCGAGTACCCCGAGGGCTGGCCCTGGCACGGCGCGGCCATCCTCTCCGGCAGCCTGACCGCCCAGGACGTCATGGCCCTGCCCGGAATCATCGACCTGAACTTCGTGGCCATCCAGATCATGCCCCGCCTGCGCGCCAGCCGGGAACACATCGCCCCGGAGGAGGCACTGGAAAAGGAGTTCGCCTGGGCCACGGAGATGCTCGACGCCTGCCGCCAGGCCCATCTGCGGGCCCTGCTGGTCTGGTACAACATCCCCATCGACCCCAACCTGGGTTTCGACCAGCAGAAGCCCCAGTTCTGGGACGACCCGGCCCAGGTGGCGGAGATGGTGCGCCTGGGCGGGGTGCTGGCCCAGCGCTTCAAGAACCGCGGGTCGGAACTGGCCGGTTACCAGATCCAGAGCGAGCCCGTGGTCTACGTCGCCGGCCGTCCCCGCCTGCCCGAGGTCTGGCCCGACGCCCTGGACCGGATCATCCGGGCCATCCGGGCCCAGGACCCGGACCGCTGGATCGCCGCCAGCCTCACCATGGGCGGCAGCCCGGACTACGCAGGCTGCAAGCCCCTGCCCTACCCGCGGATCATCTACAACGCCCACATGTACTGGCCGCACGCCTACACCTACCAGGGCATGTTCGAGTACAAGGCGCGGCCCAGCTACCCCGGGTGGACGGGGCTGACCTACCTGGACCGCAAGGCCCTGGCCAGAACCCTGACCCCCCTGGCCCTGTTCTCCAGCACCTACGGCGTACCGGTGTGGATCGGCGAGTTCAGCGCGGTGCGCTGGGCGGAAGGGGCCGAGCAGTACCTGCGCGATACGGTCTCCCTGTTCAACGACTTCGGTTTCAGCTGGTCCTATTTCTCCCTGGGCGCGTTCCACTGCTGGAACCCGGACTACAACACCCAATACTCGGAGGTCAGCGACCGGGCCACCTGGACCTCCCAGTACGTGGGCCAGAACTCCACCCGCTGGTCGACCCTACGGGAGCTGTTCACCAAGCGGCACCCGGGCTCTCCCGCCGCCCCCCTTGGCAAGAACCCGTGAACCGCCGCCTGCGCATCGCCATGCTGGGGGTCCGGGGCGTACCCGCATCCTACGGCGGGTTCGAGACCTGCGTGGAGGAGGTGGGCAAACGCCTGGCCGCGGCCGGGCACGAGGTCACGGTCTACTGCCGGTCCTCCCACTATGCCGAGCGGCTGGAGACCTATGCCGGCATGCGGCTGGTCTACCTGCCCAGCATCCGCCGCAAGACCCTGGACACCTTCACCCACACCACCCTGTCGGTGCTGCACGCCCTGACCCGCTCCTACGACGTGCATTTCGTGTTCATCGCGGCCAACAGCCCCTTCACCCTCCCCCTGCGCCTGGCCGGCCGCCGCCTGGCCCTGAACCCGGACGGGCTGGAGTGGAAACGCACCAAGTGGGGGCCCTTCGGCCGGGCCTTCTTCAAGTTCGGGGAGCGGGTGGCCTGCCTGGTGGCGGACCGGCTCATCGCCGACTGCCCGGGCATCCGCGATTATTACGTGCAGACCTACGGCACGGACTGCGACGTCATCGCCTACGGCGCGGAAGTCCAGGTCCGTCCCCAGCCCACGGTGCTCGGGGACTACGGGGTGGAGCCGGGCCGCTATTTCCTGCAGATCACCCGCTTCGAGCCGGAGAACCACCCCCACCTCACCATCGAGGCCTTCTCCCACCTGGACACGGACATGAAGCTCCTGCTGGTGGGCGGGACCCCCTACCACTCCCCGTACGCCCAGGGCATCGCCGCGGCCCGGTCCGAGCGAGTCGTCCTGCCCGGGTTCGTCTACGACAAGGAGGTGCTGCGCCAGTTGTGGGGCCACTGCCACGCTTACGTGCACGGCAACTCCGTGGGGGGAACCAACCCCGCCCTGCTCCAGTCAATGGCCGCGGGTTGCTTCACCCTAGCCGTGGACATCGCCTTCAACCGCGACGTGCTGCAAGGGGGGGGCATCTATTTCCAGCCCACGACCGAGGCCCTGGCCCAGGCCATGCAGTGGTCCCTGGACCACCGCGCCGACCTGGAGCCCTACCGTCAGGCCGCGGTTCAGCGCATCCGGGAGCACTACTCCTGGGACGACATCGCCAGGAAATACGAGGAACTGGCCCTGCGACTGGCCCGCAAGTAAGGACAGCTAGTCGTTTGACATTTCTTTACGGTCCGTCCGCCTGATTCCCGGACTTTGTCCAATCCATGCCGGGTTCCCCGCACGGCCCCCGGGAAGAACCGGCCATGCCCCACCATGGCGGCCCAAAATGACCACGCGTGCTTCCCTGCCCCTCCCACTTCTGCTAAACTGGCGCAAATCCGCTTTCCGCGAGGTGAGCCATGCACACCCTGGTCCTGGTCCGGCACGGGCAGAGTTCCTGGAACCTGGAGAACCGCTTCACCGGCTGGACCGACGTGCCCCTCACCCCGCTGGGCGCGGCCGAGGCCGCCTCGGGGGCAGAGCTCCTGCGGGAGGCCGGGTACGACTTCGACATCTGCCACACCTCCCTGCTCTCCCGGGCCATCGCCACCCTGGACATCATCCTGCGCAGCATGGACCGCGCCTGGCTGCCGGTGGCCAAGTCCTGGAGGCTCAACGAGAGGCACTACGGGGCCCTGCAGGGCCTGAACAAGGCCGAGACCGCCCGCAAGTACGGGGACGAGCAGGTGCTCATCTGGCGGCGCAGCTACGCCACCCCGCCCCCGGCCCTGACCCCGGACGACCCCCGCTATCCCGGCTGCGACCCCCGCTACGCCGGGCTGTCCCAGGAGGAGCTGCCCCTCACCGAGAGCCTCAAGGACACCGTGGCCCGGGTCCTGCCCTACTGGGACGGGGTGGTCGCGCCCCAGATCCGGGAGGGCCGGCGGGTGCTCATCGCGGCCCACGGCAACAGCCTGCGCGCCCTGGTCAAGCACCTGGACGGCCTGGACGAGCCGACCATCCTCGGCCTGAACATCCCCACCGGCGTGCCCCTGGTCTACGAGCTGGACGAAAACCTTTCGCCCCTGCGCCACTTCTACCTGGGGGATGCGGCCAAAGTGGCGGCGGCGGCCAAGGCCGTGGCGTCCCAGGGCAAGGCCTGAGCAGATTTGGTCCTTTTCAGTCCCGCCCTTTTTCGGTAACAGTGGAAACCCAGACTGGACACGACCGGCCCCTGCCCCGGACGGCAGGTCCCGGCCCCGATCACCGACCCGTGCCGGACCATGGCTGAAGAAAACCTATCCAACACCCTGGCCGACAAGCTGCGGCGCCTCGGCGGGCTGACCGACCGGCCGCCGCCGGAGCGGTCGCGCGGGGACATCACCACGCTCTTGCGCTCCCTGTGGCCGCCGGTGCCGGTGGAGGGCGAGGACCTGGCCGCGGTGCAGCGGGCCCAGGCCTCGGCCGCACACCTGCTTCTGCGCCGCGCCGCTGCCGCGGGCGAGGACAAGGACCTCATCGCCTTCTACCTGTCCAGCATCGCCAGCCTGGGGGCCACGGCCGAACCCTGCCTGTGTGGCTGGCTCCTGCGCCGCATGGAGGCCGGGTCCGCCCCTGCCGCGGCCCTGGACGAGATGCCCTCGGATGGGCTCCTTCCGGTGCTGGACCGCATCCTCATCCGCCGCCTGGCCGTTCCCCCGGCCCTGTCGGCCGAGGCCCTGCGCCGCCTGGACGCGGCCAGCGAGCCGGACCGGGTGGCCGCCCTGCTCAAACGCCGCGGCGAGGCCGACCTCTGCATTTCCTACGCCCTGCGCCACACCCTGTTCACCGGCCTCTTCCTGGACCGGGCCCGGGAGCGCCTGGCCTCCGCCTCGGCCGCGGCCGCGGCCGGCCGCAACCCCGACGAGAGCCTCACCGAGCTGCTCCGGCAACTCTCCTGCCTCTCCCCCCGGGAACTGGCCGCGGACCTCGGCGATCTGCTCCAGGTCAAGGCCGTGCCCGCGCTCCTGGCCCTGCTCGCGGTCCTGGCCCGGCTGGGCGGCCCCCGGGACATGAAGCTGGCCAAGGCGGTGAGCCGGCTGCTCATGCACCCCAACCGCCGGGTGCAGACCGCGGCCATGGAGGCCCTGTCCGCCCTGGCCCCCAAGGACATGGGCCGGCTCTTCGCCGCCCTGTTCGCCAAGAACGAGGCCCTGCGCACTGCGGTGCTGGCCCGCCTGCTCCTGCTCTCCCGCGCCGAGTATGCCCGCTTCCTGGAGGCCCTTCCCGCCGCGGCCCGGCCCGCGGTGGCCCTGCCCCTGTTCAAGGTCCTGGCCCGCCTGGACCCGGGCTGGGCCGGGCTGTGCCTGGAGGATGCCGAGGTCGGGACGGCCAAGACCCGGACCGCCCTGGCCGCCCACCTGCCGCCCCGGCCCGCGGCCCCGGACCAGGCCAAGGCCAAGGCCGGCCTCACCGCGGAAAAGGCCGCCGACAAGGCGACGGGCAAGGCCCCGGCCAAGGAGAAGAAGCCGGACAAGGGCTCGCTCTTCTCCTTCGGCGGGGGCGGCGATTCGGGCATCAGCATCTCCTTCGGCGCGCCCTCCGGCAAGCCGTCGGACCGGGGCGGGGAGCGGGGCGGCGCGGTCTCCGGCCGGACCTATGCGGACCAGACCCTGAATACCCCGGACTTCTCCAACCACCTCATGGAGAACGTGGCCTTCACCGGCTGCACCCTGGCCGGGGGACGCCTGAACGAGACCCTGTTCAGCAAGTCCCGCTTCGTGCGCTGCACCTTCACGGACTGCGAACTCGAGGATGCCCGGTTCTTCGACTGCACCTTCGAGGACTGCTCCTTCTCCCTGTGCACCCTGGCCGGAGCCACCCTGGTGGGCTGCACCCTTACCGCCGTACGCCTGCACGAGTGCTGCCTGTGGGGTCTGGGCCTGTACGACTCCACCCTGCGCGGGCTGCGGGTCCGGGGCAGCGACCTCTCGGGGGGCACGCTCTGCCGGGTCCTGGCCGGCGGGCTGGAACTCATCCTCTGCGACCTGCGGGGCTCGGCGCTGCACGGCCTCACCGCCACCACCTCGGAGCTTTACGCGGTGGCCTTCGGCCAGGGCGTCATCTCCGGGCTCATCTCGGACAATCCCCAGCTCCTGGCCGCCGAGGACGCCTGGCTGGAGCGCTCGGCCGCCGAGGCCGAGGCCATGCCCGCGGACGCGGTGTTCGCCGGCCCGGGCGAAGCAGCAACGGCCAAGCTGGCCGCAGCCGTGGTGCAGCGCTTCCTGGACCTGCGCGACCTGCGCGCCAAGGGCCGCGCCTTCCTGGCCAACAACCAGCGCCGCATCGACTGGTGCCTGGAGCGCATGGGGCCGGAGAAGTCCGAGTGCTACCTCCTGGCCCCCTTTCTCATGCACACCGAGGTCTTCGAACGGTTCAGCGAGATCCCGCCCCTGGCCCTGCCCTGCCGCATGGCCGCGTACACCCCCACCTGCACGGTGCTGGACATCGCCCGCAAGCACTTCCCGGACGCCGAGTTGCCCCGGGAGGAGCCCGACCCGGTGCTCATCCAGGCCCTGTACACCATCGGCAGCGTGGGCAGCGTGGCCCAGACCGGGGCCTCGGACCTGGACTACTGGGTGTGCTACGACCCCGAGGACATGCCCGAGGTCATGGTGGACGGCCTGACCTACAAGCTGGAGGCCATCGAGAAGTGGGCCGACGCCACCTTCGACGTGGAAGTCCATTTCTTCACCATGGACATCACCAGCATCCAGGCCAACAATTTCGGGGTCTCGGACGCGGAGAGCTCGGGCACGGCCCAGGCCATGCTGCTCAAGGAGGAGTTCTACCGCACCGTGCTCCTGGTCTCGGGCAAGCTCCCGGCCTGGTGCGTGACCCCGCCCGGGGCCAACGACGCGGACTACGCCGGCACGCTGGACTTCCTGTCCCGCACCCCCTTGGCCGGTTTCTTCTGCGACCTGGGCAACCTGGAGAACATCCCGCCCGAGGAGTTCTTCGGGGCCTCCCTGTGGCAGATCGTCAAGGCGCTCAAGAGCCCCTTCAAGTCGATCATGAAGTTCGGGCTCCTGGAGAAATACATCGCGGCCCGGGGCAGCCAGGACCGCCAGGAACTCACCCTGCTCTGCGACCGGCTCAAGGCCAACGTGCAGGCCGGCCACCTCTCCCTGCTCGCCGTGGACCCCTACATCGTGCTGTTCAAGGAGGTCACGGACTTCTACCGCCAGGCCCAGGACAAGGAGTCCCTGCACCTGGTGCGGCTGTCCTTCTTCCTCAAGACCAAGGTGCGGGAGATGTGCGTGGACCTGGCGCAGGTGGCGCGCTGGGAGGAGAAGGAGACCCGCGAGCTGTTCCTGGGCGCGGACTCCGCCCTGGGCGCGGCCGGGGACGAGGCCGGCGGGGAGTTCACCTTCGACCGGCTGCTCCAGATCGGCGGCCTGGTGAACAAGTTCATCATCCGCACCTATCTCAAGGTGCGCGACCAGCAGGCCGGGGACACCGCCATCGCCATCACCCCCCAGGACCTCACCAAGCTGGGCCGCAAGATCTTCTCCTCGTTCTCCAAGCGCAAGAACAAGATCGAGCACGTGCCCTTCGTGTCCCTGGGCGGCGTGCCCTTCCGGGTGCTGCACATCGCGGCGCACGGCAAGAAGCTGGGCGCGCCCGAGGACTGGTACGTCACCGGGTCCCAGGAGGTCTCCACCTCGGCCCTGCTCAAGCCGCAGAACCTGCGCGCGGGCAAGGACATCGTGGACATCCTGGTCTGGCTGGCCGCCAACAGCCTGTACAACACCAAGATGGTGCTGCGCGGCGACTACTCCATCTCCCCGGTCACGGTGCGCGACCTGGAGGCGCTCCTGGCCAAGCTCCTGGACTTCTTCCCGGGCTCGGCCACCTTCAACACCGACATCAACGAGACCCTGAATCCGGAGCGGGTGGTCAAGGCCTTCTTCGTGCTCAACTTCACCAAGCAGCGGGAAAAGGCAGCGCCCATCGAGGTCTCCCTGCTCTACTCCACCAACTGGGGCGAGCTTTTCTGCCGCACCGTCCCGGTCAAGGACACCCTGGTCATCGAGCACCCCCTGGAGTTCCTGGAGGCGGTGCTGGAAACCGACATCCCCGAAAAGCCGGAGATGGACTACTTCATCCCGGAGCGCTCGGTCTGCCCCAAGCCCGTTCTCTGAGATGATCCCCCTTCCCCTGGTCCGGCAACGCCTCCTGGACTGGTTCGCGGCCCATGGCCGGGACCTGCCCTGGCGCCGCGGCTACGCGCCCTGGCCCGTGCTGGTCTCCGAGGTCATGCTGCAGCAGACCCAGATGGACCGGGTGGTGCCCTTCTTCAACCGCTTCCTGGCCCGCTTCCCGGACCCCGCGGCCCTGGCCGCCGCCCCCGAGGAGGAGGCGCTCAAGCTCTGGGAGGGCCTGGGCTACTACGCCCGGGCGCGCAACCTCCAGGCCGCGGCCCGGGTGCTGGCCCGCGAGCACCGGGGCCGGGTGCCCGCCGACCCCGCGGACCTGCGCAGCCTGCCCGGCATCGGCCCCTACACTGCTGCCGCGGTGGCCAGCATCGCCTTCCGGCAGGATGTCCCCCTGGTGGACGCCAACGTGGAGCGGGTGCTGGCCCGGGTGTTCGACGTGGACGAGTCCCTGGCCGCCGCCCGGGGCAAGCGGCGCATCGCGGCCCTGGCCGCGGAGCTCCTGCCCCCGGGCCGGGCGCGGGAGTTCAACCAGGCGCTCATGGAGTTGGGCGCGCTCATCTGCGCCCGGGTCCCGCGCTGCACGGACTGCCCCCTGGCCGACCTCTGCGAGGCCCGGCGGCTGGACATCGTGGCCGAGCGGCCGGTGCGCGCCCCGCGCCAGGCCATCTCCCACCTGGAGGTCTGCACCGGGGTCCTGGCCCATGCGGGCCGCATCTTCGTGCAGAAGCGGCCCACCCCCGGGGTCTGGGCCGGACTGTGGGAGTTCCCGGGCGGACGCATCGAGCCGGGCGAGGCCCCGGAGGCCGCGGTGGTGCGGGAGTTCCGGGAGGAAACCGAGTTCGCGGTGGCCGTGGCCGAGCCCCTGGGCCTGGTGCGGCACGGCTACACCACCTACAGCGTGGCCCTGCACTGCTTCCTGCTGGCCCTCGACAACGGGGCCGGGGGGAAGAGCGAGCCGGTGCTGCACGCGGCCGACACCTTTCTCTGGGCCGACGCCGGCGACCTGGCCCGCCTTACCTTCCCGGCCGGCCACCGCAAGCTCCTGGACCGGATGGCCGCGGAAGGCCGGCTCACGGCCCTGCTCTCCCCGCATTGACACTGCTGCGCCACTGGTGCGAGTATGGCATGGTCCGAAAACTCCTTCGGAGGTATGCCGCAATGTATGAAGTACATCTGCACGTGAAGCCCGAACTGCAACTGGGCGACGACCCCGGCGTCCTGGCCTTCTATGAATACATCGCCCTGTGCGATGCCGGCGAATACTCCGCCGAACTCATCATCCCCGACCCCTACGTGGCCAAGGCTATTTCCGCCGCAGCCACCGAGGGGTCCAAGGACGGCCCGGTCATCAGCCAGACCCTGGTGAACACCAGCAGCGTGCAGCTCTCCCACGACGGGAAGATCTGCCGCATCCGCTTCAGCCACCACCACAAGGGGGACTCCGGCAAGGGCGCGGCCCTCAACGTGGGGGTGCAGGGCATGCTCTTCTTCCGGAAGAAGTAGGCCCGTCCCGCTGTCCGTCTTCACCCCGCCCGGCCGCCCCGGCGGCCGGGCGGCCTATTCGGCTGCGCCATGCCCACCAGCACCGTGCTCTTCACCGCCCACCGGCCCGAGACCCTGCCCCTGGCTTACGCGGCCATGGCTGAGAGCCAGCTGGTGGTCATGGAGGAGCCGCCCCATCCCCAGTTCGGCGACATGCTGGCCTGCCGCATCCCGGACGACGACTACCTCATGGCCGCGGACTACGAGTTCCCGGCCTTTGCCCGGGCCTCTCTGGGCCTGTACCGCGGGCTGCACGCCGCAGGCGCGCGGCTGGTCCAATGCGACCCCTTCATGGAGGAGCTGTTCGCCATCCACGAGTTCTTCATTTCCGGGGGCGCACCCGGGGACCTGGCCCCGGACACCAGGCGCGGCCGGGTGTACGCCGCGGAGCGGGACTGGAGCGCGGCCCTGCTCCATTTCTACCAGGCGGCGGGAAATGAGGATTTCGGGAGCGTGGTGGCGGCGGTGCAGGGTTTCGCCCGGGCCGACGCGGCCCGCGGCCGGCTGCGCGACCATCTGCGCGCCTCGGCCGTGGCCCGGCTGGCCGCGGATGTCCCGGGCATGGTGGTCGAGGCCGGCTACATCCATGCGGCCCTGCCCCGGGCCCTGCGCCGGGCCCTGCCCCCGGGCTGGCGGGTGGCGCTGCGCTGGCTTCTGGAGCCCGCGGCCCGGCCCCTCCCGGGCTAGCGCCAAGTGCTGGGGCCAGGGGACGTGCTGCCCCTGCT